>CAYXXL010000005.1:0-23828 GCA_964469025.1 uncultured Fibrobacteria bacterium | reverse complement strand
GCCCACGCCGACCTGGTCTTCAGGGTCTTCGCGGGGGCCAGTTCTCCGCACAAGGCCGCGGTGGAAGAACGGGTCCGGGAGATGTGCGGCGGGATGGTCCATTACGCGGTCCAGCGCGAAGAGGACGGGTGGTTCCGGTTGGGGACGCGCCAGGAGCTGATGGACTACTGCTACTTCGTGGCCGGAACGGTGGGCCTCATGCTCACGGACCTGTTTTCCTCGAAGGGCATGGCCGCATCGCGCAAGGAACGGCTGCGCACCAACGCGGTGGCCTTCGGGTTGGGCCTGCAACTGGTCAACATCGCCCGCGACATCCCGGCGGACGGAACCCGTCGGACCGTGTTCGTTCCGGAGGAGATGTGCAGATCCCAGGGAATTTCCCCGGACCGGTTGTGGGAGCCGGAATCCAGGGAGCCCGCCTCCAAGGTCCTTTTGGACCTGATCCGCCTGGCCGACCGCGAGATCCGCAAGGCCCAGACCTACGTCCGCGATCTGCCCTGGATGGCCTGGCGCGTCAGGCTGTTCTGCCTGTGGCCGCTCCTGATCGCCCAGGACACGCTGATCCTGTTGGCCTCCGACCCTCGCGCGGCGCTGGATCCCACCCGGCGGATCAAGATCGGGCGCGCCCGTGTCAGGCGCATCCTGTGGACCACCTCCTTCACCTGCTGGTCCAACTTCCTCCTCCAGGTCCAATTCAACCGCCGCAATCGCGCCCTGGCCCGCAAGCTCAAGGCGACCGCGCCTTGACGCCATTCCCCCTCGCCTGGCCGGTGGAGGAGGATGGGGACGACGACCGGATCGACCGGTACCTGGCGGAACGGTTCCCGACCTGGTCGCGGACCCTCCTGCAGGAATGGATCCGCGCCGGACAGGTTCTGGTGGACGGGGTCGTTCGAAAATCCTCGTTCCGTCTGGGGCCGGGCATGTGGGTTTCCGCGGTTTCCTGGCCCGCCAAGGCGACGCCATCCAGGCCCGTGGAGCCCCAGGACATTCCCCTGGACGTGGTCTGGGAGGATGATCGCATCGCGGTGATCGACAAACCCGCCGGGCTCGTGGTCCACCCCGGCGCGGGCTGTCCCGACGGCACCCTGGCGAACGCCTTGGCGCATCGATACCGTAAATTGTCAGGCCTCAACGGACCCGCCCGCCCGGGGATCGTGCACCGCCTGGACAAGGACACCTCGGGCCTTCTTGTGGTGGCCCTGGACGACGAGGCCCACCGCTTCCTGGCCGCGCAGTTGCTGGACCGCAGCCTTTCCCGCACCTACGACGCCTTGGTGTGGGGACTGCCCGACGCGGGTCGTGTGGATCTGCCCATCGGGAGGGATCCCCGCAACCGGGTGCGGATGGCCGTGGTTCCCGAGGGCCGGCCCGCCGCCACGGAGGTCCATGTGGAACGGCCCGGATCGCCGTGCAGCTTGGTGGAGTGCGCGTTGGAGACCGGACGCACCCACCAGATCCGCGTGCACCTGTCGCACGGTGGCCATCCCGTGGTGGGCGATGGCGTCTACGGAGGCGGCCCCGAACGCCTGGACCGCACCCAGCCGCTGGAAAAAGCCGCCGCGCGAAGGATCCTGGGAGCGGTCTCTCGGCAGTGCCTGCACGCCCGCGCCCTGCGCCTGGTCCATCCCGACGGCTCGGAACGTTCCTTCCAATCGCCGTGGCCCGCGGATTTCCGAGCGGCGGTGGAGGCGGCGTTTCCCCCGGCCTGAAATGGCGATGTCAATAGAACCAGTCGGCTCCGAGGTTCCATGTCGGGTCGTGGATGCTGGATTCGGAGCGCTCCCCGTTCGCCCCGCCCGTCTGGCTGCTCAGGTTCACCCATTTCCACTGCGGACCGAGTTCCATTCCCGCGGACAGGGCGAAGCCGGATTCCAACCGCAGCCGTAATCCCAACCCCAGGATTCCGGTGTATGTGTTTATCGAGATCCGGGTGGTCTGAGCAGGACTGAAGTCCAATTGACTCTTGTCCAATGTGCTGTCTTCGACGGTCCAGGCGTAGGAGATTCCCAGGCTGGCGTAGAAGCTCAATGGGCCGGGACCTTTGAACCAGCTCTCGTGTTCCAGTCTTGACGTGATTCCCGCGATCGATTCGTGGCGCCGAATGGAGTCGATAGTTGAATTCTTCGCGTCGGTGCGAAAACCGAAACCCACAACCCACAAGCCTCTGTCGTAGCCAAGCGATCCCAGCCGGACCAGGTACCAACCATCCTCATCGTGGAGTCCGATTTCTGTCGTGAATGCATTGGGAGGATGCGCGGTCTGGCAAACCTCGGGATGCAGGTGGCAGTCGCGCAGTCCGGAAGAAAGGGGGTGATGTGACGTATCCACGGGCAGGAGGCTGTCCTTCGACATCGCGGATGTCGAAGTGGAAGGTATTCGACAGACCTCGGGGTGGAGGTTGCAATCGCGCAATCCCGACGAGAGGGCATGGTGCGGATAAGTCGGCGCGAGGGTAGCCTGGACCGAATCAGCGGTTCCCGCGGTGGGTAGGCCCAAGCACATCAGGGTGAATGCCAGAAACAAGAGGATCTCCCGGAACGGGGGTGAGGATGAAATCGGATGCGAAGCTAGGCAAATCCAGGGAAGGCGTCCAAGCGCGATTGAAGGCCGTCTTCCAATCCCCCGGGCCCACGGACTTCCGAGCGGCGGTGGATGCCGCCTTCCCTGCGGACTAGTTGACCAGGCAGCGGACGCTGAGGGCGCTGGTCTTGTAGTACGAAGCCTGTGAGATCATGGAATTGGTTGCCAGGAAGTATTGGTAGGCGGCGTTGGACGAGGAAACTTCCGCGGTGTTCCAGAAGTAGGCGTCCTGGCCTGGCGGATTGAAGTAACCGGTGTTTTGCCGGCTCGAGCCGGGAAGGACACCGAATCCGGTGCTGTCGTTCCCATTCCACAGCGAGGATTTCAGGTTCGCGGCCTTCTCGTGAGCGGCACTGTCCAGGACGAGCCATTCCGATTCGCTCGGGAGATGCGACCCCGTGGGACACACGCCCTGGACTCGGCCGGAAGCGTTCAACATGTTGCCGTTGTAGCTGGAGGCCACCCCCATGGCTTCGGCCCAATTGTAGAGCCGACCGTAAAGCTCGCAGTTTTGCGTCAGAAATTGGGAGCAAACGCCTACGGTATCCGTTCCGGTCCCCTTGAAGTCCAGGTTCTCCGCGAACCAGGTCTGGGTCCCGATCTTCACCAGGTCGTAGGTCTGTCCGTCGCGAGGATCCTTGAAGCCTGGGGTGGGAGACGTGGACGGACTCCCTCCGCACCCGGACAGGGCGAGGACCATGAGGAACGAGCTTGCGAGGAGGACGCGGCTTGCATGCATGGGGGCAAATCCAATCGAGAAGGGGAGTCGGATAGTGGATGCTGCAATCTATCAATGGCGGGGCTTGGTTGGTGCTATCTTCCGACCGTGATCAGCAAGACTCTGGACGCTCCTTTCCTGACGCGCATCGCCGCGGAATTCGGAACCCCCTGCTACGTGTACGACGCAGCGATCATCCGCGACCGCATTCGCCAGCTCCAGGCCTTCGACACCATCCGCTTCGCCCAGAAGGCGTGTTCCAACGTCCACATCCTCCGCAGGATGCGGGAGCGGGGGGTGGTGGTGGACTCCGTCTCCGGCGGGGAGATCGAACGCGCCCTGGTGGCCGGGTTCACGGCCAGCGGGGAGCCTTCCGGCATCGTCTTCACCGCCGACCTCTTCGATCGCGCCACCCTGGATCGGGTGGTGGAGCTGGGCATTCCGGTCAACGCCGGATCGCCCGATATGCTCGATCAATTGGGGGAGCGCTCGCCCGGGCATCGCGTCTGGATCCGGGTGAACCCGGGTTTCGGACACGGACACAGCCGCAAGACCAACACCGGCGGAGAAAGTTCCAAGCACGGAATCTGGCACACCGACTTGGCGGCTTCGCTGCGGGCGGTGCGCAAGCACGGCCTGCATCTGGTGGGCTTGCACATGCACATCGGTTCCGGAGCGGACTTCGAGCACCTGAAATCCGTGTGCGACGCCATGGTGGCGCAGGTCAAGGCGCTCGAGCACGATCTCGAGGCCATCTCCGCCGGCGGGGGCCTTCCCATTCCCTACCGGCTGGATGGAAACCACGTGGATTGCGACGAGTATTTCCGCCTCTGGGACGCCGCGCGCAAGGAGATCGAATCCTTCCTGGGACATCCGGTGCGCATGGAGATCGAGCCCGGTCGGTTCTTGGTGGCGGAATCCGGCCTGCTCCTCTCGGAGGTCCGGGCGGTCAAGGACCAGGGCGCGAACCATTTCGTGCTGGTGGATGCCGGATTCAACGACCTGGTGCGGCCCGCCATGTACGGATCCTGGCACGAGGTCTCCTTCCTTCGCTCCGGGGCACCGGTTCGCGACGGAATCCGTCCCACCCTGGTGGGCGGCCCCCTGTGCGAATCCGGCGACGTGTTCACCCAGGAAGAGGGAGGCGTGGTGGTCCCGCGCGACCTCCCGGAAGCCAGGGTGGGGGATTTGGCGGTTCTCCACGATACGGGTGCCTACGGAGCCGCGATGGCTTCCAACTACAACACCCGAGGTCTCCTGCCCGAGATCCTGGTGGATGGTCGGGACGTTCGGCTGATCCGCCGACGCCAGACCTTCCGCGATCTTCTGGAACTGGAAGAGGTTTGATCGGCCTTCTTCTGCTTCTCTGCGGCCAGCAGGATTCCCTGCCCCCGATCTGGGGCACCACGGAAACCGTTGCCGCAGTGGCCACCATTGGTCTGGGCGCTGCCCTCCTGCCCTTCGACGAGCCCATCGCCGCCTTCGCCTCCACCAACCACACGGAGGCTTCGCGCACCTGGTCGGCGGGCTCCAAGTTCTTCGGAAGCGGCTACGCTCTCCCCATCCCCGTGGGGCTTTTCGCGATCGGTGCGTTCGGCGGTTCGCCGCGGCTGGAGCGGGCGTCGGAAGACGGCATGGAGGCCTGGGTCCTCACCCAGGCCGTGGTCCAATCGGCGAAATACGGATTCCATCGTCACCGACCATCCGCCTCCGGTTCCGCCTTCGTCTTCGACGGACCCAGCCTCTCCAACGACGATGCGCACCTGTCGTTCCCCTCCGGACATTCCGCGTCGGCGTGGGGATGGCTCCCGGCCTACGCCATGGAATACTCGGACCACCCTTTGGCCGCCGCCGCGATCTACGCCGTGGCCGCCTCCACTTCGCTTTCGCGCCTGCACGACAACGAGCATTGGGCCTCCGACGTGTTGGTTTCCGCCGGGATCGGTTGGATCGCCAACCGGGTCGTCCGGTCCTGGAACCTGCATCGCCAGTCCTCCGTGGCCCTGGTGCCGGAACTGGACGACCGGGTCGGAATCCGGCTGGTGTGGTCGCCGATGACGCGCAACTGACAGTGGACCTGGGGAACCGGTATTATCTTCAGGGTTGCTCACCCTTGAATCGGAGGTTTGGATCATGATGTCACACCGCCCCACGTTGCTCGCCTGCGCCGCCGTGATCCTCGGGATTCTGGCCGTTCCCGCCCACGCCAAGAAAAAATCCAAGAAAAGCGACGCAGCCGCCGAGGTGGTGGACACCACCAAGGACTCGTCGACGGCACCGACTGCCATGAAACAAGCGCCCCTACCCCCCAACGATCCCGACGACACGGCCTACGCGCCCAGCAAGGGCAAGCCCGAGCGCGGCGATTCCGGGACGCTTGAAGTGATCACCCGCCCCTCCGGAGCCGAGCTGTACTACGCCGACGAATACCAAGGGAAGACCCCGCTGAAGCTGACGGTGCCTTCGGGTCGCGACGACATGTCGCTGGTCCTGAATGGATGGAACCTCTACAAGCAGCGCGTGAACGTCTGGAAGAACCAGACCACCACCATGAACATCGAGCTCAAGCTGCCGCTGGGCACCCTCCAGATCACCACCGTTCCTTCCAAGGCCGAGATCACCTTGGATGGCAGGCCCATCGGGAGCACCCAAGGTGCCGAATTGAACGTGGAGCACGTACCTGCGGGCAAGCACAACCTCTGCGCCGTCAACGGGGGCCGCAGCGACTGCCAAGCCATCACGGTGCCCGCCGAAGACGTCCTCAAGGTGCAGCTCAAGCTCCATTGAGAACTTGACACGGGAGGAGGTCGGGCTATCTTTCCTTCTCCCAGTCGCGCGGATGGCGGAACTGGTAGACGCGCTAGATTCAGGTTCTAGTGTCCGAAAGGTCATGGAGGTTCAAGTCCTCTTCCGCGCATGAAGCCCTCCGGGATCCGTCTCGGAGGGTTTCTTTTTTGTGTCGCCGTCGATTGTATTGCGCACTTGCGCCCGAAGTTTCCATGCGTGCTAAAATTGGGTAGGTTGCTCACCTGTTCTTCCATCCTTGTGGACCGGACCCTACCAATGACCACAACAACTGAACTTGGCGATGCCACGCAACAGATCGTTGATCTGGAGCGGTACTGCAATTTTTCGGTTGCAATGGAACGGTTTGCCTACGAAGTGGGTGTCCTCCATGGAAAACAGGAGTTCTTCAAGGAACTCAATGCGGAGATCGAGGGCCAGTTGGAGAAAGCTGCTGGAGCCGCCGAGATCTATCAGAAGGCTGCCGCGGACCAGATCGATGGTTTTGAACGATTCTCCCAGCTCCGTGTAGGTCTGAATTCAAGTTGTGGGGGAGTCGCCATCTTGGCGGTTGTTCCGGAAGCCCAGGTCTCTCGATTGAAGGCGCTTCGGCGTATCTCCCGCGATGTCGAGCGATTCATGTGGAGTCAGCGCCAGTTGGATGTCTCGATCTGGACGATGGCGGCAGACCATCCGGACCAAGACAGGATTGCGCACGACTTCCCCTTGTTCCAGGCCCCGCCTGAAGATGGCTGACAAGGAGTCCCATGCTCGGCAAGCAAGGCACAATTCCGCTTTTTGGATCTGATCAAGGCATCCGCGACGGGTGAAGAGTACCCGGTCTGGTATGTCACCGTGAGTTTCTACGCGGCGGTTCACTACGTGGAAGCTGCGGTTGCAGGCGCAGAGTTTCTGTTCATAGAAACGTCTCCCGGCACCCCGCGAAGGAAAATTCGGGGACCTGGACACAGTGAAGTCCTGATGCCTCAACTCTCGACCACATCCCCTCATGTGGTCCGGAAGAAATTGCTTCAATGGAACGGCCTGTACTTCCCAGGATGCTACGAGCCATATTCCGATCTGTTGGAGATGTCGCACGCCGCCAGGTACTCGGCACAACAGGTGCACCCTTCCCAAGCTCAAGAGGCGAAGGAATGCTTGGAGAAGATCCAGGCGAACTTGGCGACCCGCATCGGCTGAGCCGATCATTTCGCTTGAGGTGCAGGATGTAGACTGCTATTTCGCGCCTTGGCAGTCGCGGCGGTTTTCAGGGCCTGCCCCTCGGCTTCGCTCAGGGACCACGGCAAGATGGCCGGGTCGTGGTGCCGTCTGGTCGGGGGAGAAGAAATGCATCGAATCGACGCTTGACTTTGCGCCTAACTTTGGGTGGTCGGTCGATCCGGCGAGAAAATGCCTGCATTTCCAAGGACCAAGGAGGACAGAGGATGAGCAAGAAGGTCACAAGCCCCGCCGTTGCCAAGAAGTCGTCTTCGATTCTGTCGAACCCCAGCGCCGGGAAGAATTCGAAATCATCGGCGGGAAGTGCGCTTTCGCAAGTGTCGCCTCCGAAGGTCACGTCCAAGGAAACCGCATCCAAGGCATCACAAGTTCTCAGCAATCCGCATTCCAGCACAGCCGCCAAAAGTTCCGCAGCCTCAGCTCTTTCCCAGAGATCCGACGCAAAGAAGCGCAAATGAGTTTAGGAATCTCAGACCTTGTTCTGATCGCGGCTTTCTCTGGAGCTGGAGCGTATTTTTCGTCCTATTTGCGCCAAAAAGGCAAGAACCTAGCGACGAAGGAAGATATTCGGGAAATAACAAAAGCGTCGATGATCTCTGCGAAAATCCATGAAGGAATAAGAGATCGTCAGCTTACAATACTCCAAGACCTACATGGAGAGCTGCGATTGACGCTAGAATTTGCAAAAATTGAGACGAGAGGACATGGTCTCGCTGGGGAAGATCCGGCTGAAAATGCCAAGCAATTCTGGGCTCATCGCATCAAGGCTGGTGAGATTTTCTTGAAGAATGAATTGCTGATAAAAAATGATTTGAAAGAAGAAATTGGGTCTTTTTTCTCTGGCTTGATGCAATACTCGCTCGCTCGCGGGTCGGTGGAATTTGCTACTGGGAATAATAAGATGGATGCTTGGAATGAAGCGCGTGATCAGGTTCATACAAGGCTTCCAACATTGCTTGATAAAATCAAAGATTCTGCAAGAATAATTCTTCGATCCGAAGAGATAGAGTTATGAAATTTTCCGATACAAAAAGGACCTCATGCCCACGTCACTGATCGAAGAGCTGCCCCGGATCGTTCGCGAAGGCAAGGCCGAGGTGGCGCGCATCCTGGAGCGCCTGAGTTCCCCCAACCGCCTGACCCTCCAGACCAACGAGCTGGTGCTGCCCTTCAAGGATCAATCCGGCCTGTTCCGCGGCACGGTACCCGACTTTCGGCCCGGCGTCGACCAGTGGGTGAACCGCTTGGCCTACGGCGACAACCTGTTGGTCATGCAGGCCCTATTGGCGGGCGAGCCATCCACGAACCTCCACTCCATGCGCGGCCAAATCGATCTCATCTACATCGATCCCCCGTTCGACAGCAAAGCCGACTACCGCACCAAGATCACCCTTCCGGGCGCCTCCCTGGACGCCAAGCCCACGGTACTGGAACAGGCCGCCTATTCCGATACCTGGAAAAACGGCACGGTCAGCTATTTGGAAATGATCTATCCCCGCCTAGCCCTCATGCGGGAATTGCTTTCCGATCAAGGCTCCATCTACGTCCACATCGATTGGCACGTGGGGCACTATGTCAAGATTTTATTGGACGAGATTTTCGGGAAGGAAAATTTCAGGAACGAGATCATTTGGAAGAGCGCGCCGGGACATGCCGATGCAAGTCTAATGGGTGTTGCTCACAACAATATTTATCTGTTTACGAAATCGTCACAAAGCGGAGTTTGGAATCAATCGTACGAGCCATACTCAATTGAGTATCTGGAAGGGCACTATCAGAAGGAAGAATCTGATGGGCGGCGCTTTGAAGACGACAATTTAACCGCATACGGCCTCCAAGGCGGCGGGTATGATTACGAATGGAAAGGTGTCAGAAAGTTGTGGCGTTGTCCGCCTGAGACAATGCAACGGCTTGAGACTGAAAACCGGCTGTACTACACAAGAAATGGAGTCGTCAGATATAAACGGTATCTCGATGAAATGCCAGGAACTCCGCTTTCTGATTTGTGGACAAATATTGCACGAATAAATTCTCAGGCATCCGAACGAATTGACTACGCTACCCAAAAGCCCGAAGCTCTCCTGGAGCGCATCATCAATGCCTCTTCCAACGAAAACTCCATCGTTGCAGATTTCTTCATGGGTTCCGGCACGACAGGGGCGGTGGCGGAGAAGCTCGGACGGCGCTGGATTCTGTCCGACATTGGCAAGCCCGCGGTCTTGATCGCCCGCAAGCGCCTGATCGACCAGAAGTGCAAGCCCTTCTTCTACCAGTCCATCGGCGACTACCAGAAGGAGACCCTGGCCTCTTCGCGCCTCTACAAGAGCGTGGGCGATCTTTCCCAGGTGGTCCTTTCCCTTTATGGAGCGGTGCCCTTTGCCGAAGACGAGGCCCCCGGTCGCAACGTGGGACAGGTGAAGGGAAGCCATACCCTGGTCCTGGTGGACTCCCCCAACAAAATGACCGGCCTGGCCACCCTCCAAAAGGCCCAAAAGCTCCGGGAAGGCCTGATGGGCGGGGGATGGTCCAAGATCGTGGTGCTGGGCTGGAATTTCGTGTTCGACATCGCCACCAAGATCCAGGAACTCAATGACGACCGCATGGAAGTGCTGGTGATTCCGCCGGACCTGCTGGACAAGCTCAAGAGCAAGGCGGGCTACGACAAGCTGGTGAAGTCCGGACAGATCCGGTTTTCTTCTCTCCAATATCTGTCCATCAAGTTGCCCTCCGTCGCGCCCTACGATTCCGACATCGAAGAATTGACGGTGGAGCTGGACAACTACATCCTGCTTTCGCCCGACGCCCTCCCGCTGGAAGACGACGGCAAGAAGGCCATCCAAGCGGTGATCGCCCGCGACCCGCTGGCCTTGGTGGAATACTGGTCGGTGGATCCCAACTACGACGGCGAAACCTTTCGGAGCAAGTGGCAGGACTACCGCGAAAACCGCGAAGGCGACGCCGACCAGTACCACGTGGCCAAGTCCGTCACCCTCAAGGTTCCCAAGGTGGCCGGGTCGCGGCGCGTATGCGTGAAGGCCGTGGATGTCTTTGGCTTCGAGAGCGTGGTCGTGAAAGAGGTGCGGGGGTGAGTCCTCGCATCCTGATCTTTGCCGGTCCCAACGGGGCCGGGAAGACCACCTTCGCCCGGGAGTATCTCCCGCACGAGGCCGGATGCCCCGTGTTCATCAATGCCGACGGGAAGACCGTCCTTCTGGAATGGGGAAGCCTATGATGAACGCGAACGATTCCACGCATCGGGAACCGATCCCCGAAGAGATCCGGAAGATTTCCGCGGCCATGGATCGGGCCGCCGAACGTGCCCGCCGGGTGGCGGTGCAGACCAATACGCCGTTGGTGCTGGTGCGCGACGGGAAGGTGGTGCATGTGTCGCCGGACGGAGCTTTCGTGCAGGCCGGGGCGTGAATCTCTCCCCGAACAATCCGAGGAGCTGAAGTGGCCCCCAAGTCCAAACCCCTGGGAACCGGCGAAGCGCCTCTGGAATTGGCCCGCCGGATCACCGCACAAGCCGAGGCCGCTTGGCAGGACGGCACCTTCTTCCAGCGCGTGACACCCACCACCGCGGATCTGTTGCGGTGGTGGTTCGATCCCGCCGTCTGCGAGATGCGCGGGAAGAACTTCCACGTGGGCCAGCGCCGGTCCATCCTCAACGCGATCTATGTCCACGAGGTCCTGGGGTGCCGGTCGGTCCTGGACGTGTATTCCGAGCTGGGCGCGGGGATCGGAATCGATCCGGCCTACCTGGAGCCCTCCAAGTACCGGCATCCCAAAATCTGTCTGAAGATGGCCACGGGCACGGGAAAGACGTGGGTGTTGCACGCCCTCTTGCTGTGGCAGTACCTGAACGCCGCGCAGGAGGAGGAACCTTCCGGCAATTTCACCCGCAACTTCCTGTTGGTCGCGCCGGGCTTGATCGTGTACGACCGTCTTCTGGACGCCTATTTCGGGCGCCAAAACGAAGACGGACGGCGGGACTTCGCCCAATCCGACTTCAAGCGCAACGAGGAACTGTTCCTTCCGACGGTTTGGCGGGATGCGGTGTACGGGTTCCTGCAGAACGGGGTGGTCGCCAAGGACGACATCGGGCGCAAACCCGTGGGCCTGGGCTGCGTGGCCATCACCAATTGGCACCTCCTGTCGGGAACGGAGGAGACGGAATTCGTCGACGTCGATCCATTGGAAGACCCGTCCCAGGCGGTGAAGGAGCTTTTCCCCATCGCCCAGGGAACCTCCCAAGGGCAGTCGCTGGACACGCTGGACCGCAAGCACCTTTCCGGTGCCGCGCTGGAATGGCTCGCGACCCGCGAAGGTCTGTTGGTCTTCAACGACGAGGCCCACCACCTGCACGAGGTGAAGAAGGGCGGACTGGTCCTGGAGGTGGAATGGCAGAAGTCGCTGGGCGTGCTGGCCCAAGCGTACGGGTCCCGATTCTTCCAGGTGGACTTTTCCGCGACCCCCTACGACACACAAGGGACGGGGCAGAAGCGGACCAAGCACTACTTCCCGCACATCGTGGTGGATTTCCCTCTGAAGGAAGCTGTTGGACGCGGCCTGGTGAAGATCATCACCCTGGACAAGCGCAAGGAGTTCGCGGCGGAAGCGTTGGACTTCAAGGCCGTGCGCGACGACTCCAACAACGTGGTGGGGCTGTCCGAGGGACAACGCCTGATGCTGCGCGCCGGACTCCGGAAGCTGGACATCCTGGGAAAGGCGTTCCTGGCCCATACCGCGGACAGCCTCGGGAACAGCGGCAAGCGGCCCAAGATGCTCGTGGTCTGCGAAGACACCTCCGTTTCGCCGCACGTGGAAGAATTCCTCAAGACGGAAGGCCTGTCGGATTCCGACGTCCTGCGCGTGGACTCCGACCGCAAGGGAGACATTCCCCCCAAGGAGTGGGACGAGCTCAAGCGCAAGCTGTTCGACGTGGATGCCCACGAGAAGCCGCGCGTCATTGTCTCCGTTCTGATGCTGCGCGAAGGGTTCGACGTCAACAACATCTGCGTCATTGTGCCGTTGCGCTCCTCCCAGGCGCCCATCCTCCTGGAACAGGTGATTGGGCGCGGGCTCCGCCTGATGTGGCGGGAGCCGGAGTACCAGGAGATCAAGGCGGAATCCCGCGAACGGGTCCTGGTCCGCAAGGAAGCCCCCACCAGCTACTTGGACATCCTCTCCATCGTGGAGCATCCCGCCTTCCTGGAGTTCTACCAAGACTTGGGAGACATTGGGGACATTCCCGAGGTTGGCGACCCGGTGGGGAATCGCGGTGTCCTCTCCGATCTCGTGCGTGTGGGCTTGAAGGACGGCTTCGAGAGATACGACCTGTTCTGGCCCGTGGTGGTCCAGGACCGCGAAGAGGTGCTGGAAGCCTGGGAGCCGTCCTTGGACGAGCTGGCCAGCTTTTCGCACTACCCGTTGGAGAAGCTGCGGAAGATGGCCGGGCAGGCGGGAGAGGTGTTCTTCTCCCAGGAACTGACCGTGAAGACGGTCTTCGGGCCTTACTCGGTTTCGGGCGACAAGCTGACCGCGGAGAACTACAACGACCTCCTGGCCCGAATCGTCGGCATCGTGACAAGTTCCGTTCAGAAGGTTTCGGCACGTCGCACCCGCGAATTCCCCATGCTCCAAGTCCAGAAGGCGCGGTTGCTGGAGCTGGTGGACGACTTCATCCGGTTCCAGCTTTTCGGGGAGATCTTCGATCCGTTGCGGGAGGAGAACTGGAAGGTCCTCCTTTTGGCCAAGGCGGGAGTGACCGAACATCTGCTGGGGCAGGTGTCCAAGGCTGTTTACCGGATGCAATCCAATGTTTCCGTGGAGGATGCCCAGGTCCTCCGACGTTGGTTCTCGGAAGTCCCGGAGCTGAAGCTGCGGGAGAAGCATTCCCTGCCCGTCGCCAAGAGCATCTATCCCCGCCTCCCGTTCCCTTCCAACAAGGGAGGACTGGAAAAAGCATTCATCGAGGCTTGCGACGCCGACTCGGACGTGGAAGCCTTCCTCAAGATCGGAGAGTACCAGCACACCTTCGCTCGGGTCCTCTACCTGCGCGCGGATGGGATGCTGGCCCATTACTATCCGGACTTCATGCTTCGGACCGCCCAGACCATCTACCTCGTGGAAACCAAGGCGACGGCCTACCTGAACGACGAGAACGTCCAGCGCAAGCAGAAGGGCGCCCTGGATTGGCTGGGGACCCTGAACGAGCTTCCGTCCGAACTGCGCGGGGATCGGGATTGGAAGTACGCCTTGGTGGGGGAAAACGCCTTCTACAGCCTCCACGAGGGCGGCGCCAACATCGCGGAAATCCTGGAGCAAAGCCTCTTGACCCAGGAGATCGGGACCGGAAGGCTTCTTTGAGGGCGGCCTGCATTTGCGCCCGGCAAGCGGGTCGCGACCGGAATGAACACTTGTAGTTTCCCCGCTCGAGAACCCATTCCACCCAGACCCCCCACGATGTGGGATACGTCCAAAGGAACCATCGCATGACGACACGCAAGACTCTGCTGCTTTCCGCGCTCGCCGCGCTCGGACTTTGGTCCTGCGACAGCACAACCACCACTGCGCCGCTTTCCGGCACTCTCTCGGGGCGGATCGAGTTGGTTGCGGCCAATGGCAACCTGACTCCGGGAAAGGGCGCGACGGTCTCCTTGGAGGGCACGTCCGTGAGCGCCACCGCGGACAGCAACGGCGTCTGGTCCTTTCCGAACCTGCATGGCGGCACCTACACCATCGACTACGGCCTCGCGGGCTACGGCGTCTCGAAGTCGGAGGGCGTCTCATTCGTCGGAGGTGGAAACCGCGATCTGGGATTCATCTACCTGGACCAGGCTCCGGCCTTCGGTCTTGGCTCCATCGCGCCGTATTTCCCTGCCAAGAGCGGCGACTCCAGCTCCCTCTATCTGGTCTTTTCCTCCACCGATTCAACGGTCAGCGGCGGCAACAAGATCTTCCTCTTCTTCGGCAACGATTCCACGGTTTCCTGGCACCCCGCCAACTACCTGAGCGTCAGCATCCAGTCCGGCGAGTTCCACCACGGCCTGGATTCCCTGCGCATCCTTCCCGCCACCCTGGCCACCGCGGGGTACGCTCCCGGCAACATGCTGTACCTGCGTGCCTACATCGGAAACGCGGGCACGCTGGAGAGCGGCTACACCGACTTGGCCACCGGCCGCTTCCTCTACACCGACCTGGACACGACCACGGTGGCCGCCCTGAAGCTGACGGTGCCCTGAAGGGCGTGGCCGAAAATCCCCTCTACCCCTTCAGCGCCGCCAGGAGTTCGTCCAGGCGGACGCTGGCGATGGAGGTCGCCTTGTCGCTCATGGCGTAGGGGAGGATCAGGTGGTCGCGGTGCAGGAGCGACCCGCAGCTGTAGACCACGTTGGGGACGTAGCCTTCGCGCTCCGTGCCTTCGGGGGACAGCAACGGTTCGCGCAGGCGGCCGATGATCCTGGTGGGGTCCGCAAGGTCCAGGAGCACGGCACCGATGCAGTACTTGCGCATGGGGCCCACACCGTGCGTGACCACCAGCCAGCCCTGGGATGTCTCCAACGGCGATCCGCAATTGCCCACCTTGACGGATTCCCAGACCTCCGCGGGTCGCACCAGGATCTCGGGATCGCTCCAGTAGTGCAGGTTGTCCGAGAACATCACGAAGAGGTTCTCGTCGTCCTGGCGCGAGAGCATGGCGTAGCGCCCGTCGATGCGCCGTGGAAAGAGCGCCATCCCCTTGTTCTGCACCGCCGTGCCGTTCAGCGTGATCACGCGGAAATCCAGGAAGTCCGCCGTTTCGATGAACTGCGGCAGGATGGCGAGCCCGTTGTAGGCCGTGTAGGTCGCGTAGTACATGACGGAGCCGTCGTCTTCGGAAAAGCGGACGAAGCGCGCGTCCTCGATGCCGTGGCTCTCGTTGGCCGAAACGGGGAAGATGATGCGCTCGCTCAGCGCCAGGGTGGGCGAGAAGCTCAGTTCGTAGTTGGAATCCGCGAGCCACTGCACGCACTCCAAGGTGCGGGTCAGGTCGTTGGTCCAGAGCTGGTTCTTGAGGCTCACCGTGCCGGTGCTCTTCTCCAGGTCGTTTCGGGAGAAGGTCTCGGACAGGGGCGCCAGGATGGCCCTGGCGTAGTCGTTGTCGAAGCCCATCTCGTGGAACTTGAGCTCGAAGGTCTTCTTGTCGTAGGTGGGATTGGGGAGGAGTTCGGGCATGGTGACGTGGCGGGAGGTGGGCTCCAGCTCGATGCTTCCGTTGGGGGAGATGGTACCCGCGCGGAATTCGATGGACGAAATGTGTCCTTCGCCGGTGGCCCGCAGGCTCATGGCGAAGCGCAGCGCCCCCTCGGGCACACCGCTCTGGTCCGGGTGGGGCACGATGGAAGGATTGAAGAGCGCCGCCGATTCCAGCGCGTACTCGCCGGAAAACAGGGCGCCCACGAGAAGTTCCCGGGATCTGGAAAGCGCCATCTGGGTGAAGAGGCGGGGCTTCGGCAGCAATTGGTAATGGCGCATCCAGGGGCCCTCGATGTCCAGATGCCTGGAGTCGAACTCCTGGTGCAGCACGGCGAGCTCCGCGGCGACCTCGTCTTCGGACAGCGCCAGCGCGCGACCGATGATGTCCGCGATGCTCTGGGCGCTCGCGGGAACGAAGGGACGGATGATGACGCGGGCGCTTTCCGGCATCAGCAGGATGGGGTGTCGCTGGAGATGGATCTCGCTCAGAAGTGGACCTGCGATGGTTGGGCGACCAGGTGGTCGGCGTGGTTCATTTCGGCAAGGGACAGGTGGAAGGCCAACGTGGATTCCGCCCCCTGGTTCTCGCTGACCCTGTCCTTGTGCAGGCCGTCGCTGCAGCCGCCCGAGGCGGAATCGTAGAGGGGGACTCCCAGGTCGTTGCGACCCAGGAACCATTCGAAGGCGCGCTTGGCCACCATGGACCACCGAGGGTCCTGGGTGGTGCGAAACGCCTCCAGGCAGGCGGACACCATGGCTTGGGCCTCCACGGGTTGCTGGTCGAAGTCGGCCCGTGCTCCTTCCTTCACGTAGAATCCGTCGGATCCGATGGGACGGAAGTGCCCGACCTGGGTCTTCTGCAGGGAAACCAGCCAGCGCAGCGATTCCATGCCCACCTTCAGCGCTTCGGGATGCGGCATCGACTTGCCGCTCGCGATCAGGGCTTGGCACAGCCGCGCGTTGTCGTAGGTCGCCGAGGTCTCGAACCAGGGCCAGTCCTCGGTCGCGCAATCGTTCCATCGCTGGATGAGCTTCTCGACGAGGATCCGGCGCGCCGCCTGCGTCGATTCGCGGTTGCGGGTGACGCGGAGATTCTCGTTGAGGCCCAGGAGGGTGAAGGCCCAGGCCCGGGGAGAGACGAAGGATTCCACGATCCCGAGCGCCTGGTCGAAGAGCAGCCCGCTCAACCGACGATGCCCTTCGTTCTGCGCGCGGGCCGCACCGGTTCCCAAGGCCCATAGCGCGCGTCCATGGCTGTCTTCGCTTCCCGCCTCCTCCAGCCAATGCCGACCGTGGTCCATGAAGTTCCGGAACCTGCCCGTCGCGCCGTTCCACGCCGCGGCCAGAAACGCCAGATAACTGGTTGCCAGGTGGTCGAGGTTTTCCGCGGGAGGGTCGCCGCCGATCTCGTTCAGCATGCAGCACAGCAGGAAGGCTCGGGCGTTGTCGTCGGTGCAGTAGCCCTCCTGGTAGCTCGGCACGTTGTAGATCGCGTGCTGGAAGATGCCGGTGCGGTCGCTCATTCGCACCACGTGGTCCAGTCGCAGAGGAGGGAGGTCGTAGGGTCGGCTGGCCAGCGTCCAGCCGGCGAAGGCGGTCCGCGGCAGCGTCCTGCGATCGGCCCGCGCGTGCTGGAAGGATTCCAGATAGCACCTGGCGACGGCGGACCAGATCATCTCCCGTCCCACCGCGTAGGCGGCGTGGCGCGTCCTGTCCAGGCGATCGGGATCGTCCAGGAAGGCGCAGACCCCGTCGGCGATGGCCTGCGGATCCCGGAAGGGCACCAGGATGCCGTGATCGTCGGCCAAAAGCTCCTTCGCGTGCCAGTAGGGCGTGGACACCACGGCCTTGCCGGCGCCGAACACGTAGGCCAGGGTTCCCGAGGTGATCTGCGCCTCGTTGAGGTACGGGGTCAGGTAGATGTCGGTGGCCCCGATGAATTCGGTGAGATCCTCGAGCGAAACGAACCGGTTGTAGAAGATGACGTTTTCCTTCACACCCCTGTCCGCGGCCAGGCGCTCCAGGCCCAGGCGGTAGCTCTCCCCTTCGCGCGCCACCAGGTGCGGATGCGTGGCTCCCAGCACCAGGTACACGGCGCTGGGGTGCCGTCGGACGATCTCCGGCAAGGCCTCGATGGCGTACTCGATCCCTTTTCCGGGCCCCAGCAATCCGAAGGTCAGCAGGACCTTCCGCCCCTCCACCCCGAACTGCGCCTTGGAGAGGGCGGAGTCGGCGAAGGGAATGTCGGGGATGCCGTGGGGGATGACATCCACCTTGCCGGATTCCACGCCGTAGGTCTCCTTCAGGATCTCGGCGCCCTTGCGGGCCATCACCACCAGGCGGTCGCTGCGCCGCGCCAGCTCCTCCATCACCTTCCGCTGGGCGGAGTCCGGATGCTGCAGGACCGTGTGCAGGGTGGTCACCACCGGCATGCGCACCTCCTTCAGGAGCGCGAGGATGTGGCTTCCCGCTGGGCCGCCGTAGATCCCGAACTCGTGCTGCACGCAGAGCACGTCCGTGTTGTTGAAGTTCAGGTAGTCCGCCGCCCTCCGGTAGGAGTCCAGGTCCTTCTCGAGCATCTCGAAGCGCACGCGCGGCGGATAACGGTAGCCTTCCACTCGATCGTTCACGGCCCCGGCGAAGCACTGCACCTGCGGGGCCGCTTCGCTCACGGCCTCGCACAGGTCGTGGGTGAAGGTGGCGATCCCGCAGCGGCGGGGATCGAAACCTCCCAGGAACGCGATGCGCCTGGGGAGGTTGTCGCCGTTCAATGGCGCTTCAAGTCGGAAGGCTCGTCATGCCGTCTATATACTTGCATCGAGCCGGTCTGACCGGAAGCATTCCGTCCTCAGCCCCTGCGCAGGATCAGGAGATCGGGATACCGTTCCAGACGCTCGAATCCGAACTTCCGGTAGAATTCCAAGGTGTCGGCCGATGCCGCGAGCGCGATGGCCGTGTGCCGGAAATCGCGCAGGCAGCGCTCCAGCAGCATGGCCCCGACTCCGCGGTGCCGGTGTTCCGGAGCCACCACGAGATCGTAGACCACCGATTCCCGGACGTGGTCGGAAACCACGCGCGCCAGTCCGATCAGGGTTCCGTCCTTCCTGGCCGCGTAGATCGCCGCCGAGGCTTCGAAGACCCGTTGCAGGCGGTCGGGGGTGGCGAATTGTTCCGGCGTCGGTCCGGAGTTCGCTCCGCTCGCCGGTTCCCCGACGGAAACCGGCGTCGCCAGCCACCCCACGCGCAGGAAAAGGTCCTGGATTTCCGTTCCCGGCACGGTCGGGACCCTCTCGCAGACGGCGTGGGTCATCTCTGCGCCAAAGCCCAGAATCCGGCCGCGGTTGCGCGCAGTCGCGACGTTCCCAGCGACAGCAGTCGCGCTCCCCGGGCCGCGGCTTGGTGCAGCTCGGCGGGGGAGAGTCCCCCTTCCGGACCGATGGCGATCCAAGCGTCCCGCGGGGGAGCTTCGTCGCGGCCGGAGTCGTCGCAGACCAGCACGGGCCGGTCCCCGGCGCGTTCCAGCCAAGGGGCCCAACCCAGCGGGGGAAGCACCCGGCACAACCAGGACTGCTTGGACTGTTGGAGGGCGGCCACGGCCTTGGCGCGCAGGCGTTCCATCAGGTGTTCGATGTCGCGGCCGCGCGGAACCTGGACCCGTTCCGTCCAGAGAGGTTGGAATTCGCGCAGCGGAGTTTGGGCGCACAGGTCCAGAACATCCTCCAGACCGCGATTCTTGAGGATGGCCTGGGCCAGGGATCGACCGGGCTCCGTGTCCCGCTTCCGCACCGTTTCGCAAAGGAGGATGGATCCGCGCGGATCCGCGATCTCGAGGCGGGCGTCGATCACCGATCCCCTTCCGTCCGTCGCGGTGCAGAGGGTGCCGGGAGACAGCCGCAGGACCCGAACCAGATGGGCGGACTCCACCGGATCCAGGGCGATCCGTTCTCCGATCGCTGCCGTAGGCGCGAAAATCCAGGTTTCGTCGTGGAAGGGAGGCATCCAGGCCGGAAAAGGTAGACGGGGAGGAAAGGACACCGAGCGGGGACTCCTTTCCTGCGCCACTCGCTTACTTAGATTGCAAGGCCTTTGCGTCGAGAAGGAGATTTCATGCGAGTCCTCGAAGGTTCGTTCGTCGCCCCGGCAAAGCCCGTCGCCCTCGTGGCCGCCCGGTTCAACTCGCTTGTGGTGGACCGGCTGGTGGAAGGTGCCCGCGACGGCCTGGTGCGCCACGGCGTGCCCGACGACCAGATCGTGCTCATCCGGGTGCCCGGTGCCTTCGAAATCGGCGCCGCCGCCCGCCGTGCAGTGGATTCCCTGAAATACTCCGCCGTCATCGCCCTGGGTGCGGTGATCCGCGGCGACACCCCCCATTTCGACCAGGTGGTGTCCGGCACCACCCGCGCCCTGGGTCAGCTTTCCTACGAGGCGAACATCCCGGTGGTCTACGCCGTGCTCACCACGGAAGACCTGGAACAGGCGGAGCAGCGCGCCGGCGGCAAGTCGGGGAACAAGGGCTGGGACGCGGCGCTCTCCGCGCTGGAACTTTCCGATCTTTTCCGCAAAATCGAAACCGCATGAGTGGACGAGGTGGCCGTGAGCTCGCATTGCACCTGCTCTACCAGATGGATGTGCGTTCCGAGACGCTCGACCAGGTCCTCCCCGAGGCCCTCGAATTCTTCCAGCCCACCCCCCCGGACCGTTCTTTCGCGCTCCGACTGGTGGAATACGCGCTGGAGCAGAACGACCGCATCGACGAACTGGTCCGGCAGACGGCCAAGAACTACGACCCTTCCCGCTTCGCGCTCCTGGACCTCTGCGTTCTGCGCATCGCGGTGGCGGAGCTGTTGCGGGTCCCGGAATCGGGGCCCCGGTTGGTGATCAACGAGGCCGTCGAGCTGGCCAAGAGCTATTCCACGGAAAAGTCGGGCGGATTCGTCAACGGACTCCTCGACCCCATCGCCCGCATCGTCCGAGGGGACGCACCCCTCAAACAAGGAGATAGAACGTGACCGAGCGCAAGTTGAAGTGGTGGGGGGCGGCCGCCGCGACGGTCTTCGCCTTTTTGGTGTATTGGCGGACCATGGCCCCCACGGTGAGCTTCTGGGACTGCGGCGAGTACATCTCGGCGGGCAACATCCTCGGCGTGCCCCATCCTCCCGGGATGTCGCTCCACCACGTGCTTTCCCGGATCTTCATCATGGTCTTCTTCTGGGTCAAGGACGTGGGCGCCCGCGTGACCCTGATCTCGGTGATGGCCTCGGCGTTGATCGCCGGAACCTCCTACCTCACCGGCTTCCGCGCCATCCGGATGCTCCAGAAGGACTCCGAACGGGCCCGCTTCCTCTGGGTCGCGGCGTTGGGCGGCGCGCTCTCCGCGCTCCTGGTCACATTCTGCGACACCCTCTGGTTCTCCTCGGTGGAAGCCGAGATGTACACCCCGGCCATGTTCCTGACCCTGCTCTCCGTCTACCTCATGATGGAGTGGCGCGACCTGCGCGGCACGCCCTGGGCCGACCGCATCCTGGTGTTCGTGGTCTACCTCTCCTTCCTGGGCGTGAACTTCACCCTGTTCACGGTCATGTTCCTGCCCATCCTCTGCGTCTGGGTGGTGGCTGTGGACGAAAACAAGCGGCGCATGTACCCGCTGTATCTCGCGGGCACCCTGCTGATGTCCATCATCTACATGCCCGGCCTGTTCCCGCTGATCGCGCTCGGCCTGGCCGTCGCGTCGCTCCTCCTTTGGATCTTTCCCGTCATGGGCGAGAAGCAGGGCTGGAAATTGTCCTGCGTGCTCTCCTTCGCCGCGGTGCTGGGCTGGTCACTCTACCTCTACATCCCCATCCGGGCCTCGCTGACCCCCATCATCGACGAGGGCGATCCCCAGGTGAGGCCGCCCCTCGTGCTCGGCGACCCCACCACCTACAACAACCTCCAGACCCGACCGTCCTTCTCCGACGCCTTCAACCTCAACAACTGGGGCGAATTCCGCGAGTACGTCGAACGCAAGCAGTATGGCTCGGAGAACATGCTCGTGCGTTCCCTCACGCGCCGGGGCAACTTCCTGAACCAGCTCCTGGTCCACGAGAACATGGGCTACGGCGGCTACCTGATCCAGCAGTTCACACCCTTCAAGGTCCAGCGCGACGACAAGTTCTTCGGGATCCGCGTCCCCAACCAGCTTTCGGCGATGGGAGTGGAATCCGCCAAGGGAGAGGACGGGGTCTATTCCCAGGTGCCCGGTTGGGTGCCCAAACGGGTGGCGCAACTGGCCCTGTTCTTCCTGGCGAACCTGCCGCTGTGGTGGTTGTTCCGCTTCGGGTGGGACCGCGAACGGCGGCTGTCCATCCTGCTGGCGGGGCTGTACGTCTTTTCCAGCTTCGGCATGCTGTGGTACGTGAACTTCGCCGACGGCACCCAGCCGGAGGTCGCCGAATACAAGGCATGGCTCCAGCAGAAGGCGGCCGGGCAGGACGCGCCCTACCCGGATCCCGTCCACATGGAGGTCCGCGAGCGCGACTACTTCTTCACGCCCGCCTTCGTGCTGGTGGGCATCCTGTACGGAGTGGCCGCGGCCCTCTACGCACAGAAGATGCGCGCCGACCGCAAGGACGACTGGAAGAACCACCCGCAGTTCGTGTCCTACCTGGTGCTGGTGGCGCTGATGCCCGTCGTGGCCGGCGCCTCCAACTGGCACGAGAGCGACCGGCACAACGACTGGGTTCCCTTCGACTATTCCTACAACCTGCTGAACTCCTGCGAACCGAACGGCATCCTGTTCACCAACGGCGACAACGACACGTTCCCGCTGTGGGCGCTGCAGTACGCCTACGGGATCCGACCCGACGTCCGGCTGGTGAACCTCTCGCTCATCAACACCGACTGGTACATCCGCCAGATGAAGAACCTGGAGCCCAAGGTTCCGATCACCTACACGGACGCCGAGATCCGCGCCCTGGACGTGGACCGCAACCCCTTCGGCCCGGGAACCGTGGTGGACATCGGGCCGCGCAAGGTCCAGGTGCCCTCGGACAAGGACCTTCCCTGGATCAAGATCCAGGACCGGCTGATCCTGCACATCGTGCAGTCCAACGACCACGCCGCGGTCCACAAGCCCGTCCACTTCGCCGCCACGGTGGGCGAGGAGAACATGATGGGCCTGGCGCCGTTCTGCCGCATGCAGGGGATGGTCTTCACCTTGACGGATTCCATCCAGACGGATCCCGTGGACATCGACAAGACCGTGGACCTGTTCACCAAGGTGTACAAGTTCCGGGGCATGGCCGGCGACCGGTACAGCGTGGGCTATCTGGACGACGACAGCCGCCGGCTGGAGACCAACTACTCCTCCATCGCCATCCAGGCGGCGCTGGGTTCCGCGGACATCGCCAAGAAGTGGCGCGATTCCGCGGCCTTGACCAAGGACTCGGCGCTCGCCGCGAAGCTGCGTGCCAAGTCCGCCGAGCGGATCGCCAAGGTGGTCAGCCTCATCCACGAGGCCGAACACCTGGTTCCGGACGAATGGCGGACGGCCTACTTCACCGCCCAGATGTTCGCGACCCTGGGCCAGCCGGCGTCGGCCGACAGCGTGATCACCGCCGCGCGCAGGCGCTTGCCCGACGAGCCCATGCTGGATCGCGCCGCCGCGGAGGTCGCGAGCCGATCGGGCCATCCCGAGAAGGCACTCAAGGTCCTGGAAGAGTCGGTCAAGCGCCATCCCTCCGACGGACAGATACAGGTGGACCTGGCCATGACCTTCGCCAACCTCGGCAACTTCGAACAGGCCATGTTCTGGATCAACAAGGCCGCGGCCCTGAGTCCCGGAGACCAGCGCCTCCAGCAGGTGGCATCGCAGATCCAGGAACGCGCCGAACAGCTGTCCAGGGTGAAGGGTCTCCCCGCGCCGGCGCAGGCGCCCGGACAGGACACGGGCGCGAAGTGACCTCGCGGCGGGTCCTCTGGATCAACTGGCGGGACCTGCGCAATCCCCGAATGGGGGGCGCGGAGGTCCATGCCCACGAGGTCCTTCGGAGGCTCGCCGATCGGGGGTGGGAGACGGTTCTTGTCAGCCACGGGGCCCCCGGGCTCCTGGACAGGGAAGAAGAGGCCGGGTACGAGGTTCGCCGCGAGGGCGGAGCCTCGACCTTCAACTTCACCGTCTACCGGAACCTGCGCCGCTGGATCCGGGAGGAGCGGGCCGAACTCGTGGTGGACGACTCCAACAAGATCGCCTTCGCCGCTCCCTGGATCTCGCCGGTGCCGGTGGTGG
>CAYXXL010000004.1:0-27377 GCA_964469025.1 uncultured Fibrobacteria bacterium | reverse complement strand
CTCGGTTACAGTCTGGACAATCTATCGTTGATGGCGCTGTCGATTTCGGTCGGTCTTGTGGTCGACGTAGGCGACCGACCCGTCCACGATGGAGATCTCGCGAACGGTCAGCGGAAACGGAAGGGTCAGGGGCTTGACGGAATCCGTTTTCACACGGTGGGTGGTGTCCTTGGGACCCCCGATCCCGTCCAGGCCGGTGCGTCCATCGGCGAGCACCTCCAGGCGGATCGCGGGCTTCTCCAGGACGATGGCGTCGACCACCGGGGACAGCCGCAGGAGGCTCGCGAGCGAGAGCCTCACGTCCAGCGATCCCAGGCTCGCCAGGGGTTCGGGGGAGAATCCGCTGTCGGGGTCGTTCCCCACCGAGAGACCCGTCAGGTTCACCCCCAGGAAGGGGAACACCCGCACCCTTGCCGATTCCAACCCCACCTTGCGATGGAGAAGGGTTCCGGCCTCGTCGAGGACCATGGCCTTCACCTTGGCCGGCGGGAACGCCACCCACACGGCGACGGCCAGCGCCCCCCAAAGGACCACGAGCACACCCGCTCCGATCAACCCGAACACGACCACGCGCTTCATGAGGACCTCCCTGTGGGATCGCGGCATGCGCTCCGCGATCGTGGACAAGAAGATAGACCCGATGACGGAGCGGCCTCGGGGAGTTCCCTTTCGGGGCACGGCGGACCGGAGGCGATCTCGATGGGAGAATTGGAAATCTGGAAGGAGTTCGGCTTCGAGTCGGCGCACCTGCTGCCTCGCGTGCCCGAGGGACACAAGTGCGGTCGTCTGCACGGGCATTCCTTCCGGGTGCGCGTGGGAGTTCGCGGGATTCCCGGCGCCGAAACCGGTTGGGTCATGGACTTCGCCGACCTGAAGAAGGCGTGGAAGCCCCTGCACGAGATCCTGGACCACCGGTACCTGAACGAAATCCCGGGATTGGAAAATCCCACCAGCGAGATCCTGGCGGCCTGGATCTGGGATCGACTGGCACCGGCCCTGCCGTTTCTGTCGGTCGTTTCCGTGCGGGAAACCTGCACGGCGGGATGCGACTACCACGGTCCGTCCCGCTTAGGGTAGAATGGGACTCGGATGAAACGAACCGATGCCCTCCTGCTCGGGGCCGCCATGGTGTGCGGTGCCGGGTTTCTCGTCTCCCTGGACCGGCTTTGGCCGGTGGCCGACCTTCCGATTTCGCCCGAGGCCCGCGCATTGGAAGGCATGGCGCTCGAGCACCAGTCGGCGGTGGGACAGGATCTGGCGGACTGGAGCGTGGAGTCCCAGCTGGTGGTGGACGAACCGGCCCTCTCCTGGCTGGAGAGGACGCGTTCCCGCCGGGAGACGCAGGATCTGCTCTCGGAACTTCCGGTGTACCTGCACGAGATCCAGTTCAAGAAGGCGGGAAATCCCGGGGCCGTGACCTTCTGGATCCATCCCAGCCAGGGTCTGGTCGGTTGGAATCGCGCCACGGAAGACGACGAGGTCGGCGCGAGATTGGATTCCGCCGCCGCCCGGAGAGCGGTCTTGGCGGCGGTCCGCGAGCACATTGGGCAGGATCTGTCCGGGTGGGGGCTGCGCCGGCGCGAGGTCCGCCATCTGGATTCCCGCGACGACCAGACCTTCGTGTTCGAGCGCGCGGCGGCGCCCGGGTCCGATGTCGAGGAGCAGATGGCGGTGTGGCTGGCTGGGGCGTCCGTCCGGGAGGTCCGCCCCTCCGTGGTGGTGCCGCCGGCCTGGATCCGCCAGGGTCGACGCAGGCAGTTCCTGGAACAGTTCGTGCAGGCCATGGCCTTCTCGATCTTCGCCTCCATGGGCGTCGCGGCCTTCCTCTACAAGCTCTGGGCGGTGCGCAGGGGCCTGGTGGGGTTCAAGATCCCCGCGATCGGGGCGGCACTCGTCGTCTTCTGCCTGGGTGCCAGCCGGTTCCTGCGGGAGCCCCGCCTGTTCGAACTCTGGGACCCCGTCGGACCCCGATGGATGTCCGCGGCGCGGACGCTGCTGCAGGGCGCGATCAGCGACCTGCTTCCCGCGTTGATGGTGTTCTGCTTCGTGGCGGCCTCCGACGCGTTGGACCGGGAGGCTCCGCGCCACCGCGGCATCGCCCTCCGCAATTTCCTGCGTCTGCGCTGGAACCAGGTGGGGGTGGGACACGCCTCCTTGCGGGGGTTCCTCCTGGGGTGGGTGGCCGGAGGCA
Source organism: uncultured Fibrobacteria bacterium (assembly GCA_964469025.1). Lineage (GTDB taxonomy): Bacteria > Fibrobacterota > Fibrobacteria > UBA5070 > UBA5070 > UBA5070. Next base: position 25,186 of record CAYXXL010000004.1, on the reverse strand, counting down.
TCCTCGCGCTGGCCACCTGGGGGATGTCGCACGTTCCCGGTGCGCTCGTGGAGCTGCAGCCGCGTGGGTTCTTCTTCTACGGACTGAATTCGTCCCATCCCACCTTGCTGCTGGCCCTGTTCTTTTTCCAGATCAGCTTGGTGGAGGAACTGGGCTACCGCCATTTCGCGGGGAACGCCATCTTGCGCCTGGGGCTTGGTCGGTGGGCGGCGGCTTGCCTTCCCGCCCTGGTCTACGGTGCCGTCCATTGCGGAGAATCCTTCCTGCCTCCGGCGGATCCGTGGTGGGCGAGGATCGTCCCTCTGACCTTGGTGGGCGTCCTCTGGGGCTGGGCCTTCATACGGTGGGACGCGTTGACGGTGGTCCTCTCGCACTGGGCCTGCGACCTCTTCCTCTTCAATCGCACCCGCATCCTGTCCGACGATCCCTGGACCAGGTTGTCCGCCGTGGGATGCATCGCCATCCCGCTGCTGCCCGCCGCGGTGGCCATCTGTTGGCGCGCCTGGGACCGGTTGCGAAAGCGCGCCGATCCGGAATCCTGGGGAGAGGATTCCGACCTCGCGGGCTTCGATCCGGGAACCGAGCCGGAATTCGCCACCACCCCGGAACCCGACGATCCGACAGGTGGAGACCCGAGATGAAGGGCAAATGGATCCAGCCGGTCCTGGCCGAGATGGTCTGTCCGGTGACCGGGCGGCAGTACCACACGCGTCCGGAATGGGTCCTCACCTCCGGCCACCACACCTACCGCCTGGGGGTGCTGGACAACGAACTGATCTTCTGCCAGAGCTTCGGACGCACGTACGTGGAGGATGTCCACGAATACTGCAGGGTCGTGGAATCCATCTTCCAGGAGTTCCTGAAACCGGGCCGCAAGATGGTTCTCCTGGAGGACTACACCCATCTGGGGGCCACGGACAACGTCACGCGACAGGCCTACATCGACTATCATCTCCAGCACCAGGACGACCTGCACGGGATCCTGTTCTTCGGTCTCAATCCGTTCCTGAAGCTCATCGTCCGCCTGTCCCGGCGGATCCTCCCCTTGCGCATGGTGGTGGACGCGAAGTCGGGTTACGCCGAGGCGCTGGAAACCGCCTTCCGCATGCTGGAAAGGAAACTGGAACCGGCCCGGCCGGCACCGGTCCAAGGAGTGGAGGACTGGACCCACGGGGAACTGAGGGTGGAGTTCCACCCCTTGGACGCGCGGCAGGTGGTCCGGATCAACATCCACGGCCGGATCCGGGGCAGGGACATCCCCCCTCTCTTCCAGGCGTACGAGGCGTTCCTTTCGCGACAGGCCTTGCAGCCCAACCGATTCACCAAGGTCGTTGACTATACGGGGTTGGACCATGTCGATCTGGCCGCCCTTCTGGCAGGCTCCCGCCACCTCAACCGCATCAACAGGCTCTTTCCAGCCAAACGGCACGTGATCTGCGGCTTGCCGTGGAGCCACCGGTTCTCGCTGGTGACCTTGAACCTCGCCTACCAGAACAACATGGTCTTCCTGCAGCCCGGGGACGACCTGGACCGCTTCCTGGAGGAATCGGCCGCTGCCGACGCGACTTCGGGCCCGACCCGCGCGACCTTCTCCGTTTGGCAGAGGATCCGCCGCTTCCTGCAGCGGGACAAATGGGACACCGCCTGGAGGTTGATGGAGTTCATCGGGGATCTGCAATGGGATTCCGAAGTCAAGGGGGCGAACCCGTACCCGCCCAACCATCCCTTCCACCAGGTGGCCACCTCGCTACTGGTCGTGAAGTCGGATTTCGACAGCCTCATCGCCGAACGCCTGAGGCGCGAGAAGGAGCTGGAGGAGGCCCGCGAGAGGGCGGAGGAGGCCAATCGGCTCCAGGCGCGATTCCTGGCCAACGTTTCCCATGAGATCCGAACGCCCCTCAACGCCATCCTGGGGATGGGCGAGATGCTGGGCGACACGCACCTGGACGCCGACCAGCAGGATCTCCTGCGGATCATGCGACAGTCCTCGCAGGGGTTGCTGACGGTCATCAACGACATCCTGGACCTTTCGCGCATGGAAGCGGGCGAGTTCCGTCTGTCCCAGGACGTGTTCGAGATCCGTTCCGTGCTCGACGAAGTGGGTGGCATGATGGGCTACCTGGCGGGATCCAAGGGCCTGGAATGGGAGGTCCGGAAGGTGGGCGCCATGCCCCTGGCCTTGCGAGGCGACCCGGTGCGACTGCGGCAAGTGTTGCTGAATCTGGCCGGGAACGCCGTGAAATTCACCGAGCGGGGCCTGGTGTCCCTGGAGGTGAGCCGGCTGGAGGACGCGGACGGAGCGATGCTCCTGCAGTTTCGCGTCGACGACTCCGGTCCAGGCATACCACCCGACAGGTTGGGCGACATCTTCCAGCCCTTCCGCCAACTCGACGGGTCGTTGTCCCGTCGCCACGGGGGAACCGGTCTGGGACTGGCCATCGCCAACAACCTGGTGCGGCAGATGGGCGGAAGCCTGGGCGTGGAGAGTTCCCCGACCGGCTCGGCCTTCGGGTTCCGCCTGTGCTTCCAGGAAGTCGACCCTCGCCTTCTGGGAGTGGATTCGTCGTCCTCCGGCTCCGAGGGTCCGCTGTCGGGGAGGGTGCTGGTCGCGGAGGACAATCGCGTGAACCAGAAGGTGGTGGTGGGCCTGCTCGCCAAGCTGGGGCTGGACTCGGACGTGGTGGGGAACGGACGCGAAACCCTGGAGACGCTCAAATCGCACCGGGAGCGGTACCAGCTCGTGTTGATGGACATCCAGATGCCCGAGATGGACGGGATCGAAGCCGTCCTGCGCATCCGGTCGGGCGAAGCGGGAGACAGGGCCAGGAGGATTCCGGTGGTGGCGCTGACGGCGCACGCGATGGAGGGCGACCGCGAACTCTTCCTGAAGCAGGGGATGGACGACTACATCTCGAAGCCCATCCGGCTGGCCAACTTGCGCGCCGCCCTGGAGAGATGGATCGGCAAGCTCCATCCGCACGGATCCTGAATTTCGTTCCGGAACTTGTCCACGAAGCGCGGCGATGTCGGTACCTTGGTGAAATCCCGATCCCCGTGTGGGGCGCGGTCCATCCAAGGAGTCGAATCATGGGAGACAAAGGCGGCAAGAAGAAGGAAACGAAGAAGCACCCCTCGAACGAGAAGGTGCTGGCGGCGAAGGCGGGAGCCTCGGCCAAGGCCGCGGAACTCGTGGCCACCGCCAAGGCCGCAGGTGCCGCCAAGTCCGGTGGCAAGAAGTAGGAGTCACCTTCTCGCACGGCCCGGCAGGAGTCGATTGCTTTCCCTGGGCCAAAAGTGTAGCTTGGAGTCCATGATTGGCCTGCGGCACCAACGGAAGGGATGGAGGGGATTGTTCCTCTTCGTTCTCGCGTTGATTGCCGCTCTTGGTCCGACCTGGTCTGCCACATATGTGTGTCCCATGGCGCGGGCCGAGTCCCGTCTGCCAGCCTGCTGCGCCCACCGCATGGTGGCCAGCGCTCCTTCAGGGGAATCCTTCCGGGTCGCTTGCCACTGTCCCATCCCGACTTGGCAGGCGGGGGCGGTGGAAGCCCATCGCTCCCCCGTCCAATCCGTCCCCCACGCCCAAAGCGTCGCCGAACTTTCCCGTTCGATGGTTTCGATCGTCTCTCCTGCCGCGATCCTGGCCTCCGAACAGGTTCGACCTCCCCCGCGATCCGGACCCGCACTCTGGGTTCGAAACCAATCCATCCGCTGCTGAGCCTTCTCCGGGACTGATCGAGACCCACGCGACCGGAGCGCCCGGCGCGAGGGACGATTTCCTTCGGCGAAGGTGAAGCACTGCAATGAAAACGATCGGTTGGATGACCGCGTTCCTCTCGTGGAATGCGGCGGTCGCGTGGGCATCTCCACCGGCCGGGAAGGATCGCGAGATCGTGGAAGGATGGGTGCGACAGGTTTTGGTTGCCCATCCCCAATCCCGCACCGGCGGACTGGGGGTCGAATCCGAACGCGTCCAGGTGGACGGAACCCGCGCCTGGATGCCGCCTTTCGTGGAGCTGGACTACCAGTCGGACGGCTTGGCCGACGCGAAGTTCACCCAGATGATCCCGTGGCCCGGAAAGACCCGCGCCATGGAGAAGGTGCAGCGGGACAAGGTGGGGATGGCGCAGGCCGATTCCTCCGACACCCGGCGCCGCATCGAACTCGCGGTGCGCGAGGCGGCCTGGATGGAATGGATGAACGGGGAGAAGGCCCGCCTCCTGGTGCAGCAGGAAGGCGTGGTTCGCGACCTCGCCAAAAATGCCGAGCGCAACCAGGCCCAAGGCATGGCCACCGCTTCGGACACATGGATCCTCCGGGCCAGGGCCGAGCAGATCGCAGCCCAGGCCGACCAGGCCAAGGCCGAGGCGGCGTCGGCAAAGGCGATGCGAGAGGGCTGGACAGGGCCGGTCGGCGATTCCCTGGCGGAGCCGGGCGGACTCCGGCCGCCCGCCTGGAACGATTCCGCTCTGGCGGATTCCGTCAAAGGTCGGGCGGACATCGTTTCCATGCGCCGCGAAGCGGCCATGCGCGAAGCGATGGGCACGGCCGCCGAGGTCTCGCTGCGACCCGACCTGATGGTGGGGGCCATGGCCATGCAGATGCAGAACGGGATGCCCGGTTGGGGCGTGATGGCCGGGTTCACCGTGCCCTTCGCGCCTTGGTCCAACGGCATGGCGAACGGCCAGGCGCGCGGCTCCAAGGTGCAGGCGAGGATGGCACAGGCGAGGGTGGAAGCGATGTCGCTCATGGCGCGGTCGGAGGTCGTGGACCACTCCCAACGCGCCCGCGCCGCCTGGGCGGCCTGGAAAAGGTTGGACAGCCTGGTGCTGCCGGGAGAAGAGAACGCCCTGGTCCTCGCCAGGACCCGGTACGGCCAGGGAAGCGAAATGCTCTCCATGGTGCTGGCCATGGAGGAGATGATCCGCATGACCCGCATGGACGCGGTCATGCAACGGGGGACCTACGAACTGGAACGGGCGCGGCTCGCGGCCGCGGCGGGTGTGGAGCCCGACGAACTCGAGGTGGTGAAATGAATTCCAAGACCATGGTGCTTTCGCTTTCCGTGGTGGCCTTCCTGGCTTCCTGCAAGCAGCAGCCGCAGAACCTGAAGGCCTCCGACGGCACGGTGAGGATCCAGGCGGTGCACGCCCTTTGGCACTGCCCCATGCATCCCCAGATCGTGCGCGACCATCCCGGGAACTGCCCCATCTGCGGGATGCAACTGGTGCCGTTCCAGTCCGACGCGACTTCGACGACGGGGGATTCCATCCGGCCCGGCGCCAAAAGCCACGCCTCCCACGACGTGCTGGTGGATCCCGCCGAAGTCCAAAAGATCGGGGTGCGCACGGAAATCGTGCAGGCGGGGACGCTGGGGACCGCGCTTCGCGTGGACGCCGAAGGGGTCCTGGACGAAGCGGCGGAGCTTTCCGTGACGGTCCGGACCATGGGCTACCTGGAGACCGTGGCTCCCGTGCGCACCGGAGACCGGGTGCGGAAAGGACAGATCCTGGCGACCTTCTACAGCCCGGAGCTGGTGGCCGCGCAGGGGGAATGGCTCGCGGCGGTTGAGCAGGGCGATTCCTCCGCCACGCGCGCAGGCAGGGAACGGCTTGGTTCCTACGGCCTGTCCGAGGCCACCCTGGACAAGCTGGCCAGCGGTGGGAAGGTCGTGCGGGGGCTGCCCCTGACGGCCCCCGCCGACGGCTGGATCTCCAAGCGCCAGGCCGACCAGGGACAGGCGACGATGGCCGGACAGGAACTGTTCCGGATCGTCCGGGGGTCGGGCGTGCTCGTGGACGCACTGGTGCCGCAATCCCGCCTGCCGGGAGTGTCCACGGGTTCGGTCGCCCGGATCACGGGTTCGGATCTCGCAGCGCCCGTGAAGGCGGTGGTGCGATCCATCCTGCCCGTGGTGGGAGCCAATGATCGGACAGCCACCGTCCGCCTGGAGGTCCGTGGAGCGAATCCCCTGAGGGTGGGCGGACTGTACCAGGCCGAACTCCATCCCAAGACGGAAACCGGGCTCGTGGTTCCCGACGCCGCGGTGTTGCACACCGGGACCCGCGACATCGTGTTCCTCGCGCTGGGTGGTGGCAGATTCCGTCCGCAGTCGGTGGAGGTCGGTCCTTCCGAAGGGGGGGAGACCATGGTGCGCGAAGGGCTGGAAGCGGGCGACGAAGTGGTGGTCTCGGCGCAGTTCCTGTTGGACGGGGAGAGCCGCCTCCAGGCGGTCCTGGATGAAATGGACGCCCGATGAACGGGCTACGTAAGGACGCAAAATTTTGCGTCCCCACGGGTGAGGGATGCGTCCCCACGAACGGGGAAGGCGTCCCCGCGGGTGGTGGGGGGATGGGTTCGGTCATCGCATGGTCCCTGAAAAACCGTATCCTGGTGCTGCTGCTGGGGGTGTTCCTGGTGCTGGGCGGCATCTGGGCCTTGCGCACCATCCCGTTGGACGCCATCCCGGATCTCTCCGACGCACAGGTGATCGTGCAGACCAAATGGGACGGGGCCTCCCCCCAGGTGATGGAGGACCAGGTGACCCAGCCCCTGTCCCGGAGGCTGGTTTCCACGCCCGGTGCCAAGGTGGTGCGCGGGTATTCGTTCTTCGGCGAATCCCTGGTCTACGTCCTGTTCGACGAAGGGACGGACCTCTACTGGGCCCGCTCCCGGGTGCTCGAACTCCTCTCTTCCATGGGTTCCGAACTTCCCAAGGGCGTGCAGCCGGTGCTGGGGCCGGATGCCTCCGGAGTGGGCTGGATCTACGAATACGCACTGGCATCGGACTCGGGAACGAACACCGTGGACAACCGGGAATTGCGCCGCCTCCAGGACTGGACCGTGAAGCCCGAACTGCAGACGGTTCCAGGAGTCGCGGAGGTGGCCTCCGTGGGAGGGATGGTGCGGCAGTTCCAGGTCACGGTCGATCAGGTGGCCTTGGAGGCCCGGGGCTTGCGACTTTCCGACGTGGAATCGGCCCTGCGAAGATCCGGAACGGATGCCGGGGGCGAAGCCATCGAGCATGGGGAGACCGAATGGATGGTGCGCACGCGCGGTCAGGTGCGTTCGCTCGAAGACCTTCGGGACGTGCCCATCCAGGTGGGAGGAGGCCCGGCATCGACCGGTACGGGTGGCGGGATGGGCATGGCCGCGGCCAAATCCTCGGGATCCGCTTCCACGGGATCCGTGGTGCGCCTCTCCGACATCGCGCGCATCGTGGAAGGTCCCGCCATGCGGCGCGGAGTCACCGACCTGGACGGCGACGGCGACGTGGTGGCCGGAATCGTGGTCATGCGCTACGGGCAGAACGCCAAGACCACCATCGAAGCCGTGAAGGCGAAGTTCCGGGAGATCCAGGCTTCGCTGCCCGCCGGAGTGCGGGTGGTGCCGCTGTACGACCGTTCCATCCTCATCGACGACGCCATCCACCACCTGGGCTGGAAGCTGCTGGAAGAGATGCTGATCGTCGCCCTGGTGTGCGGAATCTTCCTGTTCCACGCGCGGTCGGCGCTGGTGGCGGTGATCACGCTGCCCGCGGCCCTGTTGATGGCGTTTCTTGTCATGCGCCTGCAGGGCGTGGGCGCCGACATTATGAGCCTGGGGGGCCTGGCCATCGCCATCGGGGCCATGGTGGACGCATCCATCATCCTGGTGGAGAATTCCCACAAGCACCTGGAACACGAGCAGGAGAAACCTCCCGACCAACGCCGCGACCGCTGGGCGGTGGTGCTGGAGAGCTCGCTGGAAGTGGGGCCGTCGCTTTTCTGGTCGCTCCTGCTCATCACCGTCTCGTTCCTGCCGGTGTTCGCGTTGCAGGCCCAGGAGGGGCGGCTCTTCCGGCCTCTGGCCTTCACCAAGACCTGGGCCATGGCCTCGGCGGCTTTGCTCTCCGTGACGCTGGTTCCGGTCCTGATGGGACTGTTCCTGACGGGGAAGATTCCGCCGGAAGAGAAGAACCCGTTGAACCGGTTCCTGATGAGGGTCTACCATCCCGTGGTGGGGCTGGTGACGCGCCATCCCTTCCGGACCCTGCTGGTGGCCTTGGTGGTGCTGGTTTCCGCGGCTTGGCCGCTGCACGAGCTGGGGAGCGAATTCATGCCCCCGCTGTTCGAGGGGGACCTCCTCTACATGCCCACCGTCCTTCCGGGAATTTCCCCGACCAAGGCCCGGGAGCTGCTCCAGCAGACGGATCGGATAATCGCGACGGTTCCCGAGGTGGCGCTGGTGTTCGGGAAGGCGGGACACGCGGAAACGGCCACGGATCCCGCCGGGTTCGACATGTTCGAGACGGTGATCCGGCTCAAGGACCCGAAGCTGTGGAGACCCGGCGTGACGGTTTCCGACATCGTGCGGGACCTGGACGCCGCCGTGCACGTGCCGGGCCTGACCAACGCCTGGACGCTCCCCATCAAGTCGCGCATCGACATGCTCTCCACCGGCATCCGCACCCCGATCGGGATCAAGGTCTCGGGACCGGATCCGGACACGCTGCAGGCCCTTGCCACGCGGGTGGAGTCGTTCCTGCGCGGCAAGGACGGAATCGCCTCGGCCTTCGCGGAACGGGCGGCGGGCGGGTACTACCTGGACCTCCGGATCGACCGGGCGAAGGCGGCGGCCAGGGGCGTGTCCGTGGAGGACATCAACGACGCCGTCCGCACGGGATTGGCCGGGATGCCGGTGGCCACCGCCATCGACGGCTTGGAGCGGATCGCGATCACGCTTCGCCTGGAGCGCGAGCGCCGCGACAGCAAGGAGAACATCCAGGACCTGCAGGTGGATGGATCGCGAGGACCCGTCCGGCTTTCCGACATCGCGGACGTGGTGTGGACCATGGGCCCCATGGTGGTGCGCTCCGAGGCGGGCCGGCCCAACGCCTACGTGTTCGTGGACACGCGGGAATCGGATCTGGGAGGACTGGTGCACCGGCTCGCGCCCCAGCTCGCCACGGGCGTGCGGGTTCCCGCAGGCTACGGACTCGCCTGGAGCGGACAGTGGGAGGGCATGGAACGCGTGCGGGCCCGGATGCTCGCCGTCATCCCCTTCACCCTGCTTCTGATCGTGCTCATCCTCTACCTGAACACCCGGAGCTTCGTGCGCACGGCCATCGTGATGTTGGCGGTGCCGTTTTCCCTGGTGGGCGCTTTCTGGTTTCTGTACCTTGCCCATTTCCAGATCTCGGTGGCGGTCTGGGTGGGGCTGATCGCGCTGGCGGGCCTGGACGCCGAGACGGGAGTCGTCATGCTCCTCTACCTGGACAACGCCTGGGAAACCACCAAGGCGGATGGGAAACGGAACCTGGCGGGGCTGTTCGCGGCCATCGACCACGGTGCAGTGCGTCGCGTGCGCCCCAAGGTCATGACCGCCTCGGTGATCCTGGCGGGGCTGGTTCCCATCCTCTTGAGCAACGGCACCGGCTCCGATGTCATGAAGCGCATCGCCGCGCCCATGGTGGGCGGGGTCCTGACCTCCGTGGCCATGGAACTGTGCGTCTACCCGGCCATCTTCCTCCTGTGGAAGCGGCGGGGACTGTCGAAATGAACCCAACGGGGACGGGGATCGTCCCTCCATTCCAAAACAAGGAGAACACCATGAAGAAGACACTGATCGCGCTCGCACTCGCCTCCGTCGCGTCCCTGGCCGCGGCTCCCGTCGACACCTCGCTGGTGCTCAAGCCCACGGCTTCGCAGATCGCGGCGGCGCATCCGGTGGGGAACAAGAAATGTCCCGTATCGGGGGATGAGGTCGGCGGCGGCATGGGTCCGGGAAGGACCGTGATCTACAAGGGCCAGGCCGTCCAGCTCTGCTGCGGATCGTGCGTGAAGAAGTTCGCGAAGGATCCGGAGAAGTATCTGTCAATGGCGGAGAAATCGGTGGGGGCGGGGAAGGGGATGTAGGCTGCGCCGGGCCTTCTTTTTTGCGCCTGGCGGCGCGGCATCTTGTTTTGCACCTGGCGGTGCGGCTGGTTTACACGGCCTGCGCGGCCCTGTACCGGTGCGCCCAGGGGGAACCCAGGCCTTCCCCCTGGACCCGCGCCTTCGTGGTGGACTTCCGTCCCCCACACCCCAGCACCGGAGCGGCTCACGCGGGGAGGTTGGCGGGACATCCTGGTCGGCGCGTCCGCCTGCACGGCGATGCGCCGTGACGGCGGAGTTGTGGTGCCGGTGGTCAGGTTGGAGGAGGGATCCTTCAATTTTGCGGGACTTGCTGGAAATCTGTTCGCGGAGAAATTTGGTTGGGCATAGATTCTGAGGGTACCCCTAGTGCAGATCAATTCATTCCAAGGAGCCCGCCGTGCAGAAGAGGGTCACCAGTCCAAAGGTTGCGCCCAAGGCATCATCCGTACTCTCCAGCCCTGCGACCAGCGCGAAGTCGAAGACTGGTGCGGGCAGTGCGCTCTCGCAGGTCGATCCGAAGAAGGTGACTTCGAAGGCCGCCGCGACCCAGGCATCCAAAGTGCCCAGGAATGGGCGGACCAGTTCCGCCGCGAAGAGTGCCGCAGGTTCGGCGCTTTCCCAGAGAGCGGAAGCGAAGCGGAGGTGACAGTCCTTCCTGTCGGGTCGGAGCGGTACAACGTTCTGCTAGTGACCCCGGTGTAGTTTTTCCTTCATGAGTCCGACCGTTCTTCGCGAGGGGCCTTATCGGTTCTTCTTCTTTTCCAGGGAAGAAGCGAGGCCCCACGTGCATGTGGTCTGTGGGGATGGGGAGGCAAAGTTCTGGCTAGCCCCCTTGGTTTCCTTGGCAGAACACACCGGAGTCGATGCGAAGCAGTTGCGGCAGATCCAAACCATCGTGGAGGAGCATCGGGATGAAATCATCCGTTCATGGCACGAACACTTCGGGGGTTGAGGTCACCAACATTTCGGCCCACGGATTCTGGATCTTCGACGAGACCGTTCAGCAGGAGGCGTTCCTTTCCTTCAAGGACTGTCCCTGGTTCGTTGGCGCGACCGTTGGCCAGATCCGCGACGTCCAACGACAAGGACGGACAGTGCTCCATTGGCCTGCGCTGGATGTCGACCTCGACCTTGACCGGATCCGGCATCCGGAACGGTTTCCGCTCGTCAAGAAAATGTCCAGTCGGAAGGCCACACCCAAGGCGACCGCAGTTCTTTCAAGCTCCGTAACCAGCGCGAAGTCGAAGACGGGCGCAGGCAACGCCCTCTCTCTGGCCGGCCCAAAGAAGCAGACCTCGAAGGCCGCGGCGTCAAAGGCTTCAGCCTTGCTCCAACATGGAAAAACCGGCGCAGGATCAATGAAGATCGCCGCATCTGCGCTCCCGCATCGGGCGGCTGCGAAGAAGTCGTAATCGACGGTCGCCGTCCCTGATGGGGGAACACCCACGAGGTCACCCACGAGATGAACGACAGTACTGCATTTCGCTTGCGACGCTGACGACGGGGTGTCGTTATGGGGGTCGGGTTGCTCCTCTTGTCAGCTGCCGCGTAGTACTCGCGGAAAGAATCGCGAACGGATCACAGTGCCCAGAGGTCCCGTGGTTTTTTGCCTTCGTTTTGCAGAACCAAGGGAAGAGTGGAGCAAGTACCTGGTCCTGTTTCGCATTGCCAAGTCTGCTACGAGAAACTGGATGTGTCACACAAGGGACTGCTGGCTCTGTGCTGCGCAGCAATCGCCTTCCGACAGGTTATCTCCATTTACGGATAAGCTCCTATTCCGACCGCGAGGCGGAGGTGTTATTCTACGAAGTCGTCCCTGCAAAAGTCATGAAACACGCATAGATACTGGAGAAAATGGCTGTAGATCACCTGCGTGAATGACCGGAAATTGACGCCGACATCCCAAAAAACGCCTGAGCCCCCGCAGCGAAGCGCCAAAGGCGCCAGCCCAAGAAGCTGGCGGGGAGGAGATCACCGCCGCCAAGTCATCCCTGTCGCTTTGCCGTTCTGGGCACCCAGCGCACTCCCGCCAAAATGCGGCGAAGCGTGGGGGTTCCAAGGGGTCACGGCTAGGCGTCAGCGTCCGGGACCCCTGGCGCGCAGGATTCCAAAGGAGCCGCGCGTACGGCTCCTTTGGCCCGGAGGGGGTCACGGGGGAAGCGGGTAGCGTCCCCCGTAAACCGGGCCGCCGGGTACAGGGGCCGCGGCAGGCCCCTGTAAACCAGCGTAGCGCAGGGCAGCGTCGGCGCAGCCCCCATTTAGGATCTTCCCTCCAGGAAACCGCGAAGCGAGTGCACGGACGAGGACGTTTCGAAGCGAGTTGCGAAACACCTGATCAAGGAGAACTGCCGTGAAAATGCACTCGATGAGCTGGATGAGCGGATGGATGCACGGTTGGATGGGCGGCGGATTTCCATTCGGACCGGTAATCGGAGTCTTGGCCATCGTCTTGCTTGTGTTCCTGATCGTCAGGTTCGCCAGGAAATGACCGGAGCGGTCGCCGTCTACACCTGCCCGATGCACCCCGAAGTGTTGCAGGACCACCCCGGCAACTGCCCCAAGTGCGGCATGTCGCTGGAACGGAAGTCGGGCGTGGCGGCGGCGGGCGAAGACGAGAACGCCGAACTCGTCGACATGACCCGCCGCCTGTGGATCGGGGGGGCCTTGGCGTTGCCGGTATTCGTCCTGGCCATGGCACCCATGGTTCCCGCCCTGTCCGGAACTTGGGTGGAGGGCGATGCCTCGCGTTGGACGCAATTCGCCCTGGCCATCCCGGCGGTCTGGTGGGCGGGATGGCCCTTCTTCCAGCGCGCCTGGCGTTCCATCCTCACGCTCAATCTGAACATGTTCACGTTGATCGGAATCGGTGTCGGCGCCGCATTCGGCTCCTCCGCCGTCGCGATGCTCGCGCCCGGCCTGTTTCCGGGAACGGCGAATGGCGGAGGGAGGCCGGACATCTATTTCGAGGCCTCCGCGGTGATCGTGGTGCTGGTCCTTTTGGGGCAGGTGCTGGAGCTTCGCGCGCGCAAGCGCACGGGAGGCGCCATCGCGGCCCTGATGGACCTGGCTCCTCCCGCGGCGCGGAAGGTGGCAGACGGAGGCGACATGGTGGTGCCGTTGGACCAGGTGAAGATCGGCGACTGGCTGCGCGTGGTTCCCGGCGACAAGGTTCCGGTGGATGGCGAGGTGGTGGAAGGCCGATCGAACGTGGAGGAATCCATGGTCACGGGCGAACCGATCCCGGTGGAGAAGAGCTGCGGGGACAAGGTGACCGCTGGCACGGTCAACGGGTCGGGAAGCTTCGTTTTGCGCGCCGAGGGGATCGGCGACGACACCCTGCTGGGCCGGATCGTGAAGATGGTCTCCGAAGCCCAGCGCAGCCGCGCTCCCATCCAGGGGCTGGCCGACAGGGTGGCCGCCGTCTTCGTGCCCGGGGTGTTGGCCGCTTCCATCGCGACCTTCGTCCTCTGGATGTGGCTGGGTCCTTCGCCCCACCTGGGGCACGCGATCGTCAACGCCGTGGCGGTTCTCATCATCGCCTGCCCGTGCGCGTTGGGGCTGGCCACGCCCATGTCGATCATGGTGGGGGTGGCTCGCGGTGCGGAGGTCGGCGTGCTGGTGAAAAACGCCGAGGCGCTGGAACGGCTGGAAAAGATCGACACCTTGGTGGTGGACAAGACGGGCACCCTCACGGAAGGCAAACCGAAATTGGTGGACATCCTTCCCGAGCCTGGATTCGACCCGGACGAACTCCTGCGCCTGGCGGCGGCCTTGGAACAAAGCAGCGAACACCCCTTGGCCGCAGCCGTCTTGCGCGGCGCCAAGGAGAGGAACTTGGTTCTCGGGAACGCGGACGGCTTCCGATCCGAGGCGGGTGGTGGAGTCGCGGGGACGGTTTCCGGACGGAAGGTGATGATCGGGAAGCCGGCGTACCTTCGCCAGGAGAAGGTGGAAGGACTGCAGGCCATGGAGGCATCGGCCGCGGTGCTCCAGGAAGCCGGGAAGACGGCGATGTTCTTGGCCGTCGACGGCAAGCCCGCGGGGATCCTGGCCGTTGCCGATCCCGTCAAATCCAACGCGGCGTCGGCGATCCTGGAACTCAAGGCCTTGGGATTGAAGATCGTGATGGTGACCGGCGACAATCGCCGCACGGCCGCGGCAGTGTCCGCACAGCTTGGTCTGGACGGGGTGGAAGCGGAAGTCGACCCCGTGGGCAAGGCCGAGAAGGTGAAGAAGCTGCGCGCCCAGGGAGCGCGAGTCGCCATGGCCGGCGACGGCGTCAACGACGCCCCCGCGCTGAGCGAAGCGGATGTGGGAATCGCCATGGGCACGGGCGCGGACGTTGCCATCCGGAGCGCAGGCATCACCCTGATACGCGGCGACCTGGGCGGCATCGCCCGAGCGGTCCGCCTGAGCAGGGCCACCATGTGGAACATCCGTCAGAATCTGTTCTTCGCCTTCGCCTACAACGCGATCGGCATCCCCGTGGCGGCCGGAGCGCTCTACCCTGTCTTCGGCTGGCTCCTCAGCCCCGTGGTCGCGGGTGCGGCGATGAGCCTCAGCTCCGTCTCCGTCATAGGGAACGCCTTGCGCCTGAGGAAGGCGGAGATCGGCCGAGGTTGAGACGGGTTTGCATATTGTTGTGGCCATGAAAAGACGAATCGCCACGCAATCCTCTTTTGCCGGGATCCCCCTCCAACACGTTCTCGGACTCGCCGCGTTCCTCCTTGCCGGGTGTTCGTCGGGCGTACCCGCGGTCAAGAACCCCGACATGCAGGAGATCCACCCGGCCCAACCGGGCATCGGGATGGAAGACCTGACGGAGGGCCACGACCTCTACACCGCTCGGTGCGGAACCTGCCACAATTTGCCCGATCCGGTCGCCCATTCGCCGGAGAAGTGGCCCCACCTGGTGGATTGGATGAAGGATCGCGCGCACCTGGATTCGACGCAGGCGTCCAAGGTGCTGGGGTGGGTCCTGTCGGAGAGGGCGCGCCTGACGGCGAAGTAGGCCTTCGGCCTCACCGCTTCCGGTACGCCTTCTGGTCCGTTCCGCCAATGTGATCCACGAGCCAGTCCTGTAGGAAATTGACCAGGCTCGAGGCCACCACACCGCGGCCCGAGTTCAGGCTTTCCATCGTTTCCGCGACCTTGGCCTCGAATGCGCGATGGATGGCCTTGTGGGCCTCCAGCCCCGGCGTGTGCCTGGTTTTCATCATCGCCTCTTCTTCGGCGAAATGGCGGACCGCGTAGGCCGCGAGTTCGGGGATGACCTCGCCGACCGCGGTTCGGACCTTGCCCTCGGAGATCGCCAGGTCCAGGTCGTCGATGAGCTTGAACAGCCGCCGGTGCTGTGCGTCCATCTGGGGGACGCCCGTTTCCAGGGCGGGCGTCATGGCGATTTCGCGACGGCCCGTGCGGAATCCCGACAGCAGGGTGCGAAAGCGGGCGGAGGTCTCCTGGATGGCGGCCAGCGAGGTCTGGGCTTCTTCCATGCGATCGGACACGCCCAGGATCAACTGGTCGACCTCCCCGATGTTTTGCGCCACCTGCCGGGTGCCCTCGGCGAGTTCCGCCACCCGATGGGCCACCTCACGCGATGCCTGGCTCGCCCCGGAGGTGTTTCCCGAAATTTCTGCGGAAGCGCTCTTCTGCTCGGACATGGCGCGGACGATCTCCCTGGAAAGACCATGGACCTGCTGCACGGATTCGGCGATGTTCCCGATCCGCTCGCCGGTTCCTTGCACTTGTGCGTGGACCGATTCGACGAGCTTCTGGATGACCTGCGTGGCCTCCGCGGTCTGTCGGGCCAGGCCTTTCACCTCCCCCGCCACCACGGCGAATCCCTTGCCGGCCTCGCCGGCCCTCGCGGCCTCGATGGTCGCGTTCAGTGCCAGGAGATTGGTCCTGGCGGAGATGTCGCGGATGGAGGCCAGGATTCCTTCGATCTCCTGTGCCGTCCCTTCCAGTTGGACGATGGCGGTCTTCCCCTCGGTGGCGGTGCCCCGGACATGGTCCACCAGCGACTCCTCTTCGCCGCAGATCCTGCCCACCTCCCCGATCGAGGCGCCCATCTCCTCCATGGCCCCGGCCATGGCCAGGATGGAGACGGACATCTCCTCGGCGGCGGCGGAGATGGAGAGAACGGCACCCGCGCCTTGTTCCGCGGCGGCGGCGACAGAGGCGCTTCGCACCCTGGAGCCCGTCACCGATTGGCGGATGGATTCGAACTGGTGGGTGAAGGAATGGACGGTTTCCAGGAGGGAGTTCTCGGCGGCCAGCACCTCGGCGAGGATTCCCGAGACGTTGTTGGCCATCTTCTCCTGTTCGCGCAGGAGGTCGTCGATCTCGTCGCCTCCGGCCTTCAGGGCCATCCGTTCGCTCAGGTCTCCCGTCGCCTGCTTGCGAGCCAGTGCCACTGCCAGATCCAGACGCAACAGGAATCGCCTCGTCTTGAGCGTTTGCCAGGCCAGGATCGCGACCCCGAGGCCGGTTCCGGACCAAATCTGGACAGGCGAGGCGAACCAGGTTCCGCTGGACACCAGCGTGAAGCAAGCGAGGAGGCCGGCGTCCTGGATCTTCGCAAATGTACCGTGTTTCATCGCGCGTACCACCTTCGGTTGAGCCAGCCAAGAAGAGGCGCGGGAAAATCGGATGGCCTATTCTCGCATGCTTTCGCCGGAAAACAAGTCCTCCGAGCGATGGCGGTGTTTTGCAAGCCCTCTATCTGGGCTCGGTGCCGGCGGGCCACTGGATGGCGAGCCGGTACCCGTCCTCCGTGATCACCAGGTCCCAGGTTTCGCCGCTGGAAGCGTCCTGCCAGGACAGCAGGGTGAATTCGGAAGGAAGGTGCTTCAGGGAGATGAGGTCCTGCAGGACATCGTCGGTGAAGGTGCCTTCCACGCGGTCGACGGACCACTCGTCCCCACCCAGGAGACCTGGCACGGCGTGGTTGGCCAAGCCGTAGAAGCGACGGAAATCGTCTCGCAGCGCCGCCCGCAAGGGGGCCACGGAGGGTTCGCTGCTCTGCAGTATGTGGTTGGGCTCCCCGGCGACGGTCGGGTCCAACAGGGTCAGCTCCAGACGGGTTCCCCGATGCGAGATGAAAGCGAGTGTTCCCCTGCCCGTGCGCGGCAGATAGGAATGGATGTTCCCCTTGGTGCCCAGGTCCTGAAGCCCGCTCACCAGATCCGCGAAGCTCTTGCCGCCCCAGACCGGGCGCGCTCGGCTCTGGATGTTTTGCGATGCCAGTCGACCCACTTCCTGGACGCCCTTCATGCCCAGATCCATCTTGGCTTGCGCCCACTCCCGGGAAGAGATCAGCAACTGCGGCCCCTGCAAGGTGTTCTGGAGCTGGGCGAGCATTTCCCCGTTGGGGGGCATGAAGTTGATGAGGGTATTGGGGGTCCGCAGCACGCTGAAGGGGGAGACCAGTTCGGTCCCCTGGTGCAGCAACTCGAATTTCGAACCCTTTCCGTCCAGGACCGCCCAGAGTTCGTCCTTCTGCCACCGGTCGCTCCCCGGACGCAGCCAACGCTCCTCCACGGAACGCTCCGACCGGAACAGCACATGCACCTCGAAGTCCTGGCTCGAGATCCCCTCCTTGCGGGACACGGACCAGACTTCGTCGCGCGTTCCGAAGGGACCGTCCAAGGATCGCTCGGGACGCCCCCAGGCGGCGGTGTAGTCCGACGGGGATTTTCCCATTCCCGTGAGGACCGATTGGGCGCTGGCCGCGAAGGCGCCGGTCGCGAGCATCGCGAGGACTCTGTTCAGCATGGCTTTCCTCCGGTGCCGTCCCAACGGAGACGGCGCGTGGCGTGGTAGGCGATTCCCGATTCCACATACGCGGCTTCGCCCAGGAAGACGGGGTGCATGGGTTCGCCGCGGTGGACGATGGTCTCGTTGGCAAGCGGATCGAAGAAGAGGGGATCCCCGTCCCGGAATTCGCGGTAGTCTCCGCCCATCGCCTCTTCGTGGACGAGGGCCCGGGGGCGGCCGTCCGGGTCCAGGGGATAGGGCTCGACGGAAACCGTCTCGAAGAACTCGAAACGCTCCGTGGCGAGCTCCGCGGACGGATCGAAGCCGGAGCCGAGCCCCGCGAGGTCGCGCAGGATGCCCAGAAGGTGATCCCGCGCCGAAAGCCACGCCCAATGGCACTCGGTGCCGTGGGAGACCGGTCCGATCTCCAGGGTGATTTCCCGGGAACCCAGGGAAGGCAGGAACACGTTGGACTGGGCGGTTTCCGGAGTGTGCAGGATGCGGGTGCGTGGATCGCGGCCCAGAGCCTTGAGCGCGAGCCAGAGGACAAGAGGTTCCAGGGAGGTCAGGATCCAGGTCACACCCATGGCCGATGTCGTGTTGTGGAGGTCCACCACCAGGTCGGGACGGATCCCATCGGGGCAGATCTCCTCGCGCAGTTCCCAGGCTCGGCGGCGTTCCATCTGGGGACTGTCCCGCGTCGCCTTCGAAAGTTCCGGCCCGAAGCACCGGTTGAGGTCCACCTCCAGGTACCGGAGGTTGCGCTCGATGGCGCGGGGATGGGCCAGGAGTCCCCGGACATCCAACTCCCCGAACGAGAACCGGTCGGGATGGTCCAAAAGGTCGCGGACGGTCCAGATTCCGCCGCGCTCGTTCCCATGGGTGCCACCAACCACCACGATCTTCCTCGGCACGCCCGAGACGGACGTGGATGTCTGGTACTGGTCCATGGACGAAACCCAAGATAGCCTTCCCGCCCTCGTACCCGCAGGAACGGACTGCCCGCCCCGCGAAGTGCCAGTGCGGCGTCCCGCAACTTCAGATTGCCTGGACGCTCTTGCACGACGCTGTGCTAGAGCGAAGAGTCGATCAGGGCGAAGAAACCTTCCGCCTTCGCCAGCTCCACGGCCAAGAGGGCGCCCAGATCGGGAATGACCGCGGGGTTGCATTCCAGGATGGGGAAGATCTCCGGATCCATCGGCCACTGCGAGAAACCGTCGAAGGCGGCGAATCCGGCGGTCTCCGCGAGGTAGCTGGACAGATGCACCACGGCCGCCAATTCCTTCTGGTTGGGCGACGAGAGGGGGGAGAGATGGAAGGCGATGGGGTCGCGCAGCTCCTCCGGGAGTCCCCAGCGCTCGGCGAGCATGCCTCCCACGGTGGGGTGGTCGATCTGCAGGTGGGCCCTCTCCAGGACGGGAAGCGGGAGGGCGTTTTCACCGGCGGCCTCGGCCAGGATCCTCGGGTACTCGTTCGGTTCGGAGGTTTCCAGGATCAGGGCTCCGATCTTGTGGAGCAGGGCCGACATGAAGGCGGATTCGACGTCCAGGCCCAGCCTGCGCTCGAGCTTGTGCACCACGATTCGGGACGCCATCGCGGCGGCCACCGAATGGCGCCAGATGGCGCGTCGGTCCAGGTGTCCGCTCCCCTTCCCCAGAAGCTTCATCACCGAAGCCGACATGACCAGGCTGCGCACGGTCTGGAATCCGAGGATCACGATCGCCTGGTCCACGGAAGATATGGTGCGGGGGATCCCGTAGAAGGCGGAATTGGCCAACCGCAGCACCTTCGCGGAGAGGGCCAAGTCCTGTCCGATCAGGCGCGAGGCGGTGTCCGCCGAGGTGTTGGGCGTGTTGAGCACTTCCAACACCCTGGCGACGACCGCCGGAAGAGTGGGCACCTGGCCCAGGCCGTCCACGATCGCCCGGTACTTTTCAGGCACGGTTCGCGCGTTCATCGGAGCCCATCCTACCATCCGTGCGCCGGTGGGGGCAAGCCGATCGCGCGTACCGGACTACTTCCCTTCGATCGTCCACCGGAGCTGCTTGGAAACCACGGGCAGGGTGTCGATCCCGTAGGCTCGGACGGCCTTGATGGAGGAGTCGATGACCCAGACCCTGGTCTGGACGTCGAGCTTCTCCATGAGGCCCAGCATGTCCAGCTCCGGCCGCACGCGCACCTTCCCCAGCGACAGGATCTGACCGGCGCGGACCACGAGGGTGTCCCCTTTGAAGGGAATCGGGTCGTTGGTGCCCAGGGATATCTTCGTGGCCACGTAGACCCCGGGCGGCAACTGCTGGAACACCACGTCGGTGCCCCGGGAGGTCCGGCCGGGATGCATCGGGCTGGACGGGCGCGGGTCCAGCGAAAAGCGGAACTTCTCCTGGTCGGACACGCGCCTGAGGTCGATCTGGACGCCCACGTCGAATCCCGTGTCGCGGATGTGCGCGATCAGGCCGTTGGCCACGAGATCCACCTCGGGCGGCTTCGCCCGGTTCACGAGCAGCGCCTGGGTCGGCACGTAGAGCCCCGCCAGAGCGGCGGCGGGGAGGGCCAGCAGAACCAGGCGAGAGCGTACCATGCCTGGGAAAATACCTCCCCGACTAGGCCTTCACCCTGTCGATCAGGACCTGGACCACCGAGGGATCGGCGAGGGTGGTGAGGTCGCCCAGGTTGTCGGTCTCGCCCGCCGCGACCTTGCGCAGGATGCGGCGCATGATCTTGCCGGAGCGGGTCTTGGGGAGCCCCGGAACCACCACCACCCGGTCGGGGATGGCGATGGCTCCGATGTGGTGGCGGCATTCGTTCTTCAATGCTCCGATCAGCTCCGCCGACTCGTGGTAGCCTTCCCGGAGGATGACGTAGGCGAAGATCCCCTGGCCCTTGATCTCGTGCGGGAATCCCACCACCGCGGCTTCGGCGCAGGCCGGGTGCGAGACCAGGGCGCTTTCCACCTCGGCGGTGCCCATCCGGTGGCCGGACACGTTCATGACGTCGTCGACGCGGCCGGTGATCCACCAGAACCCGTCCTCGTCGCGCAGGCATCCGTCGCCGGTGAAGTAGAATCCGGGGAAAGGCTTGAAGTAGGTCTCCAGATAGCGCTTGTGGTCGCCCCAGATGGTGCGCGCCTGGGACGGCCAGGAGGTCGCGAGGGCCAGGAGCCCCGAGACCCCGTTCCCGTCGAGCACCTGTCCCTGGTCGTCCAGGAGCACGGGCCGGATCCCGGGAAGAGGAAGGGTGGCCGACCCCGGCTTGAGGTCGGAGGCGCCCGCCAGCGGAGAGATGAGAATGCCGCCGGTTTCCGTCTGCCACCAGGTGTCCACCACCGGACAGCGACCGCCGCCGACCAGGTCGTGGTACCACCGCCAGGCCTCGGGGTTGATGGGCTCGCCCACCGATCCCAGGACCCGAAGAGAGGAACGGTCGTGCTTGGACAGCCACGAATCGCCCTCGCGCATCACGGCGCGGATGGCGGTGGGCGCGGTGTAGAAGATGGTGATCCCGTGCCGCTCCACGAGATCCCAGTAGCGCGATGGATCGGGGTAGGTGGGGATGCTTTCGAACATCACGGTGGTGGCGCCGTTGGCCAGCGGTCCGTAGACCACGTAGGTGTGCCCGGTGATCCAGCCGACGTCCGCCACGCAGGCGTACACGTCGTCTTCGCGCAGGTCGAACACCAGCTTGTGCGAGAGGGCCGCGTGCACCATGTACCCTCCGGTAGCGTGTCCCACCCCCTTGGGCTTTCCGGTGGAGCCGGAAGTGTAGAGCAGGAAAAGCAGATCCTCGGCGTCCATCTCCTCCGGCACCGCGTAGGGGCGTTCGGAATCGGCGAGTGCTCGCCATTCGTGGTCCCGGCCCTCGTGCCAGGGGACCGGGTTGCCGGTGCGCTTGACCACCACCACGTTCTTCACCGAGGGGCAGGCCTGCACGGCCTCGTCCACCGTGCGCTTGAGGGGGATGATCTTCCCACCCCGCAGGCCTTCGTCGGCGGTGAAGACCAGGGTGCATTCCGCATCCTGGATGCGGTCGCGCAGGGATTCGGCGGAGAACCCGGCGAAGACCACGCTGTGGATGGCCCCGATCCGGGCGCAGGCGAGCATGGCCACTGCGGCTTCCGGCACCATCGGCATGTAGATGGCCACCCGATCGCCCTTGCGCACCCCCAGACGGCGCATCGCGTTGGCCATGCGACAGGTTTCGGCGTGCAGTTCCCGGTACGTGAGCTTCCGGACCTGGCCGGGCTCGTCGCCTTCCCACAGGATGGCGGTCTTGTCGCCCCTGGAGGAAAGGTGGCGATCCAGGCAGTTTTCGCTCGCGTTGAGGCGCCCACCCAGGTACCAGGCGATGCGCCCATGTTCCAGATCGCAGTCCTGGACGGTGTGGAATTCTTGGATCCAATCGATGCGTTCCCGGGCTTCGCGGGCCCAGAATTCGTCGCCTTCGTGCAAGGCGCGCGAGCGCATGGACTGGGCGATCTCCACCGAACCCAGACTCGCACCGGGCGGATAGGAGGAGGCTCGCAGGATGGCGACAGGTTCGGACATGGTTCGGCACCACTTTCGACTAATTCCAGATATACTTTTTCTTAAAGAAACATCCGGTCGTTTGATCGTCGGGAGGGTTTTAGGTTTCCCGGACGATGCGATCGCCTGTCGATTTCCACACCCACCACGGTGCCTTTGGCGCCTACGGGAGTTTCACGCTCGGACACGCGGGTGCCGGGGGCGGGTTCAACATCCACGATGGCCGCGCCCCGGCGACGGGAGAGGTGCACGTGGGGGTCCTGCGTCCAAGCGGCGCCGTGTTCCTTCCCTTCTCCAGCCCTTCCGCCGCGGATCTTTCCGCCTTCGCCGGAGCAGGGTCGGAAACGGAAACCCGGCGCGTGTCCATCGTCGCACCGGAATCCATCGAACGGGAATTGGGATGGGGCACCGATACCTGGCGCTCCGAGGACATGTCCTTCGCGTTGGCGACTCCCTTCGGGACCGTGCCGGATCCGCGAAGCGCCGGATGGGGATCCTTGTCCAACCACATCCTGCCATCGGTCTGGGCCGAACTCTCGCTCGACAATTCGCGGAGCGACGAGCCGGCCTTGCTGGTGGCCGGTCTCGCTCCCGGAGATGTCGGCGTGGCTCCCCTCGGCATTCCGGGCCTGGTGGGATTGGATCTCCAAGGCCGCTTCGGGATGGCCAGCTCTTCCGACAGCGGCGCGAAAGCCTACGCGGGGTTCTCCCTGATGGACTGTTTCGGGCCGGATCTGTCTCCCCGTCCACCGCACCGGCTGGGGACAGCCTGGGGGCTTTGCTGGCCCGTGCCCGCCGGGGGGAAGATCGCCGTCCGATTCGCACTGGGCTGGTACCATGCGGGTCCGGCCACCGCGGGAATCTCCACGGTCTACGGCTACACGCGGCTTTGGAAGGATCTGGGTGAAGTGCTCGCGGCGGCCGTCGAGCGCACGGACGCCTCCTGGGAAACTGCCCGCTCGCGCGACCGCGACCTGGACACGCTTTCGCCCGAACGCCGCTGGCTCCTCTCCCACGCCACGCGCGGGTACTTCGGGAACTCCCAGCTTTTGTCCACCCCCGACGGAACCCCCGTCTACGTGGTGAACGAAGGCGAGTACTGCATGATGAACACCTTGGACCTTTCGGTGGACCAGGCGTTCTTCGAGGGGCGGTTCTTCCCTTGGGCGACGCGCGAGATCCTGGACCTGGCGGCCGCCCGCTACTCCTTCCTGGACCGTCTCAAGGTTCCCGGTGACACCATCCTGCACGAAGGCGGCATTTCGTTCTGCCACGACATGGGGGTCAGGAACCGGTTTTCGGAAGCCGGCACATCAAGCTACGAGATGGCCGACCTGGAGGGTTGCTTCTCGCACATGACGTTCGAGCAGGTGTGCAACTGGGTCGTCCTGGCGGCCCACCACGTCCATTCCTCGGGAGACGGAAATTGGCTCACCCAGAATCGCGACCTGCTGGAATCCCTTTCGGCGAGCTTGGAACGCAGGGAGCACCCGGACCCTCCGATGCGCCGGGGGGTCCCGGGGACGGACTCGGCCCGATGCGGATCGGGAACCGAGATCACCACCTACGACAGCCTGGACCCCTCGCTCGCCCAGGCGCGCGGGAATCTCTACGCCACGGTCAAGCTGTGGGCCGCCTATCTCGCCCTGGAACGCCTGTCCCGGTCGGCCGGAATTCCCGCCGAAGGCGCGGCGGAGGGTGCCCTGCGGGTGGCGGCGGCCGTGGAGGCCTGGCCCCGCGAAGACGATGCCTTGGCGGCCCTGCTGGATGGGCGGACGGGGTCGGTGATCCTGCCCGCGGTCGAATGCCTGGTCCATCCCCACCTTTGGGGAGACGGGGACGCGGTTTCGCCGCATGGACGGTTCGGGGGCATGTTGCGGGTCCTGGAGGCGCATCTGGGCGCCGTCCTGGAATCCGGTCTTTGCCGATTCGCGGACGGAGGATGGAGGCTCAGCTCCACTTCCGACAATTCCTGGCTTTCCAAGATCTTCCTGGTCCAACGGGTGGCGGAACGGGTGTTCTCATGCCCCCCCGACCGACGAGCCGACGCCGCGCACGTCTCCTGGCTTTCGCCGGGATCCGCGCCCTGGGGCTTCACCGACCAGATCGAATCGGCAAGGGGGATCGGTTCCAGATACTATCCGCGGGGAGTGACGGCGATCCTGTTCCTGGATCCCTGAAAAGGCGGATCAGAGGAGGAATTGGAGTCCGAGATCCAACCCCACGAAGCTGCGTCGCTTCTCGCCCAAGTCGGCGCCCACGATGCCTCCCACGAAGCCGCGGACCGCGGTGGTGAACTGCGCCAAGGCGCGAGCCTGGAAGGCGAGATCCAGGCTGGGAGAGCCCGACGGATCCATGGCCAGGCCGATCCGCGCGCCGGTCTGGGGGCGGATGTCGCCGAACATCGGCGTGTACCAGGATTGCGCTCCCAGAGCGTACATCTGGTCGGTGCCGCCCTTCCCCTTCAATCGGATGTCGTCGAAATGGAAGTAGCCGCCAAGGTCGGTTCGGTCGTTGAATCCCCAGGTCAGGCCGACGGTTCCGCCCAGGTCGGGATTGGTCACGCCTCCACCCGTCTGGAAGACGGCGGCGGGCGACACGTCGAGGAGCAGGTCGTCCTCGGAGGCGGTGGATGCTCCCGCCAGGGCGAGGAGGATGAAAACGGGCAGGCATCTTCGCGTCATTTCGACTCCTGAAGTTCGATCTGGATGGATTCCCGGGTGTTGTCGATGTAGATCTTGGTTTCGTAGTCCTGCCGGCCAGGCGACGACAGGCGGATGATGTGGGTCCCCGCGGGCAGTTTCAGCACGCTGGCCGTTCCGTCGAAGTCCCGCGCCTTGCCGACATCGGAGCCGTCGACGCTCACTTCGGCGCTGCTGGGCTTCACGTTGAACACGACGCTTCCCGACTGGTCTTCGGTGCGCACCACCGTTCGGGGCGCGGTGCAGGAGGCCAGCAAGGCGGCCAGGGAAGCCAAAAGGATCCGTTTCATGGGGAGACCTCGAT
>CAYXXL010000003.1:24980-27534 GCA_964469025.1 uncultured Fibrobacteria bacterium | reverse complement strand
GAGATCGGCGCGATAGGCTTTCATCCCGCACAGGGGATCCGGGATTCCCCAGCGGATTCCGGTCCAAAAGCCGAACAAGCGTTCGGAAAACCGGGCCATGGTCGGCCTGGTGCCGACCACGATGCTCGCTCCCGCTTCCAACTTGGCGACCATCTCCGGGACGTGAACGGGATCGTGGGACCCGTCGGCATCCATCGTGACGATCCAGCGAGCGCCCATCCGCTTCGCCAGGTCGAACCCCGTGCTCAATGCGCCGTCGTACCCAAGGTTGCGCCCATGGCGGACGACCTCGGCCCCCGCCCCCCCGGCCTCCCGGGAAGTCTCGTCGGTCGAGCAGTCGTCCACGACGACGACCAAGCCGTAGGGCAGCGATCGGTGAACCATGCTCGCGATCGTCCCGGCCTCGTTCCAGGCGGGAACGACGATGGCTACAGCAGATGCTTCCACGACAGGTGGCTCCCCTTGGCCAAGGCGGTTCCGATTCTCTTCCCCACCAGGAGGTCGAGGTCGCACGGCGGGATTCCCTCGACCGGACAGGGCCGAAGCGGGACTAGGTCGTCGGCTCCCAGCACATGCCCCTCCGGAAGGTCGATCGCCGCACGGAGAGCCCTACGCTGGAGGATTCGCGTTTCGACCTCGTTTTCCGCCACCTGCTTGAAATGGCTCCCCAGGGAGAGTTCGAGTTCGCGTGTCCGGTCCACCATCTCCCTCCAGCCCGCGGGGTCCGTCGCGAAGGCATGGTCAGGTCCCGTCCGGGTCCGGTCGTCCGTGAAATGCCGTTCCACCAGCTTCGCGCCCAAGGCGACCGCTCCGAGGATCGGCGCGATTCCCTGGGTGTGGTCGCTCAGTCCCAGCACCAAGCCGGGCCAAGTGGCGGCGAACGACTTCAGGACGTTCAGATGGAGGTGGCGATAATTGTCGGGACTGCCCGTGTAGTTGGTGTTGCACTGCATCAGGGCGACGTCCGGGTTGTCCGTGGCGGCGGCCTTCACGGCATCCGCTGCCTCCCCGAGCGTGCTCGCACCGACGGCGATGAGCACCGGTTTCCCCTTGCTCGCCATGTGTCGGATCAAGGCGGGCCAGGTGACGTCGCCGGAACCCACCTTGAAGGCCTCGACGAAGGGGGCGACGGCGTCCACCAGTTCCATGCTGTAGGGCGAGGTGAAGAAGGCGACGCCGGCCTTGTCGCTCTCCTCGCGCAGCGCCCGCGTCCAATCCACGGGGACGCTCGCGGCCCGGTACACCTCGACCACGCTCCGCTTCCAGGAGGACTGGTGGGACTTCTGCCCTCCCAGATCCTTGAACCCGCGGTCGCTCACGATGGTATCCGCCTGGAAGTGCTGGAACTTGACCGCGTCCGCACCCGCGCAAGCCGCGAGACGTATCAGATGGAGCGCCCTCTCCAGGTTCCCGTCGTGGTTCGCCGCGATGTCGGCGATGAAATACGTGGGGTGCCCTTCGCCGAGCCATCGCGAGCCGATGCGGAATTGGTTCGAGAATTTCATGCGTCTCCTCTGCGCACCGGTCTCCAAAGGATCGCGGAACCCGGCAGAAGACAGTTGGTTCCGAACATGTCGGGACGGACCTTGAGGATCTCCAGGCGACCCTCGTCCTGGAACGAAAGCAATTCGCCCAGGAGGCCGACATTGTAGTCGTTCACTTGGGCATAGCGCTTTCGCATCAGGCCGAGAATGCTGTCCGGCACGCTGTGCTCCAGGCAAGGTTCGATGTGCAGAACCCAGGCGGGCGAGGAGGAAAGGATGGACCGCACGGTTCGACGCGCATCGCGGGCGTAGACGGCGGCGAAGGAAGTGAGTATTCCGGATCCCTCCGAGACGGGAATTCCGGCCATGCCAGGAGAATCGAAATCGAAGCGTCCGATGCCCACATCGAGCCCCTCGGCAAGCGCGATCCTCTGGGCCAATGCGACCCCGCTTTCCGTGTACTCGCCGCCCCATGCGGTTTGCACCCGCAATTTCCCGCGAAGGACCAGATCGAGGAGGATGCTTCCGTAACCGCATCCCAATTCGACCAACTTCCCGCAATCCACGTCCGAGAGCAGGTCTTCCAGAAGGGACAGATAGGTCGACTTCGCCTCGGCAGCGGTCATCAGAGTCAATCTTCCGGCGACCACCCCCGGCATGTCCCGGACCCCATGGTAGTACCAGGAATCGATCGTCGACAGGGATGCGAGACCGGTCTCCTCGGACCTTTCCAACAGCCTTCCCCATTTCTCGACCCCGAACTCGCGCTGTATTTCCTGGGGGTCCTTCGGATGGATTTCCGGATTCTGCCGCAACAGCGCGGATGGCCATGGACTGAACCTCGGCAATTGGTCCAACCGGAACGGGCGCATGTCAGGACCTCGCCTTTCCGAGATCGCCCCGATGCTCCCACACCTTGGCGAACGCATCGGCGACGTCCCGCAGATCGGCTTCGGACATCCCGGGATGGACCATGTCGTGCGTGATGACCTCGCGAAAGAAGAGTCGCTCGGCAACGGGACAGATCCCCTCCCGGTAGGAGACGGACGACATCGGATCGGAAAGGTTCC
>CAYXXL010000003.1:14694-24970 GCA_964469025.1 uncultured Fibrobacteria bacterium | reverse complement strand
CCAAGGTGCCCCCTTCGCGTACGCCGTGCGTTCCTGGAAGATCGGCTGGAGGTAGAGTGGACGGGCGTATCCGCATCCCACCCGGACCCCCTCGGTTTCGCGGAGTTCGATCGGCGCGAGTTCCGCCTGCACCGCTTTCGCGAACACGTCGCGGTGGAGAGGCTCGTCCTGGTCGTCGAAGCGCAACGCGTGCTGGTAGTAGACGTGGGTGGCGGTCGGCCGCACCTTGGGCATCCGCAGGCAGGGAATTCCGTCCATCATCCGCTCCAGGCGAGCGACGTTTTCCTGCCTCCTGGCAACCAGGAAGGGAAGCTTCCGGAGCTGTTCCCTCGCGATGCCGGCCTCCATCTCCGTCATTCGGTAGTTGAAGCCGAGCATGCCCGCGAGGTCCGTCGTGCGGCCCCTTCCGGCGATCACGGCCTCGGCATGGTTGCGCACCAGTCGAAGCCGGTCCGCGAGGCGATCGTCGTTCGTCACGACCAGTCCTCCTTCGCCGCAGTGGATGTGCTTGTGGTAGTTCAGGGAATAGACCCCGATGTCGGCCAGCGTGCCGGCCTTCCTCCCGTCGTGGAGCGCGTCCGGGGCCTGCGCGCAGTCCTCGATGACCATCAGACCGTGCCGGTCGGCGATGTCGCGGATGGCCTTGGCGTCGTGGGGCTGGCCGAGGATGTCCACCACGATGATCGCTCTCGTGCGCGAGGTGATCCGGGATTCCACGGAGGCGGGATCCAGGCAGAAATGTTCGGGTTCCACATCGGCGAACACGGGGATGGCGTTGCAAACGAGCGGCGCGACCGCCGAGGCGGTCATGGTGTACGGCGATACCACGACCTCGTCTCCCACTTCCAGCCCAAGCGCCTGCACCGCCGCGTAGAGCCCGGATGTCGCCGAGTTCATGGACACCGCGTGACGGATCCCGAAGTGCGAACACCACTCCCTCTCCAGCGCCTGGACCTCCGGGCCGCCCTCGAAGTCCGGGTGGTGGGCTCCGATGAATCTGGAAAGGACCCCCGAACGGAGGATCCGGATCGCGGCCGCTTCCTCCTCGGCACCGATGGTGCGGTAGGCGGGAAATTTCCGTTCCCGGATCTTGGGGCCGCCAAGCAGGGCGAGTGCGCTCATCGGATCGCCTCCAGTCGTTGCAAGATCTTTTCCGCGGCGCCGGAGTGGGAGAAGCCCGGTGGAATCCCCTTGGGGCCCATCGCGAGGCGATGACGGATTCGCGAGGGGATCTCGGAATGGGAATGGACAGCGGGATCCCATCCCATGAGATCCGGCAGGTAGGGGGAGGTCCTGCACAGGTTGGGAAGCAAGCTCAGCGTCGGACACCCGCAGGACCAGGATTCGAGGAGGGCCATGGAGGTCATGCCGCAGGTCAGATGGCATCGGCTTGCGTGGTCGAGGGTCTGTCCCTCCTGGGCCCATCGCCAGGCCACTCCTCGTGATCCGGTTTCCAGCAAGGAACCCAGCGATCGCCGGTCCTCGCGCGGGTGGGCGCGCACGACGAGTTCCAGATCCGTCTCCGTCGCGAGATCGGCGAGAGCGGAGAGCACGGAGCCGAGCACCTCTCCCTCCGTGAAACCCCAATATCCCGCTCCGTAGTCCTGTGCCACGGGCTCGGAAAGGAAGAGAATCCTCGTCGGCCCGCCCTGGGGCGGACACGGAATCCACCGGGACTGGCACCATTCGAGCCACGGATGCCCGCAGGCGAGGCACTCCGCCAGGCCTGACAGCGCCTTCCGCACCTCGTCCATCACCCCGGAATCCGGACAGAAGACAAGATCCGGCATGACCTCCACCGGCAGATCCGATCCTTCGGCGATCCCGCGGAAGGTGCCCCAGGAAAATCTTTCCGCCACGTGGATCCACGAATCCAGGATGGTCGCGGAGGGGATGTTCCGTGCGCGGGCCTCGCGCCAGAGATGCCGTTCCACGAAGGATCCCATGCTCGTCCCGGTGAGGACGACGTCCGGTTTCCGGATGTCCAGAAGCTCCCTCGCCGCTTCCGCTTCGTCGCCATCCGGATCCAACTTTCCGCAATGGACCCCCAACGCGGCAAATCGGGCGAGACCAGGTCCCTTGGAATACGCCTCGATGGCGATTCCACTCCGGAGGCAATCCCGTGCGACGGCCGCCACGCACTGGGCACCTCCGGGTTCGACTCCGGCAGCCAGGATCCTAAGGCGTCGCATCGCGCATCTCCTGCAGCCGGAGACAGAGATCGAAGCCGTCCGCGATCTCCTCCAGCGTCCCGTCCAAGGGTGTCCCCAGCCTCGAATGCTCCTCCACGGCCCGCGCGAGGCGAAGAAGCGACGTGTCGAGCTCCGAGGAAGCGGTCCCCGGTCCACCCAGGACCCGGAAGCCCGCGTGGTCTTCGCTGGGGACCACTCGCGTCGACTCGACCGTTCCGGCGGAACAGGGAAGTCGGATCCTCCCCCTGGAAAAAAACAGGTCCACCTCGAAGACCGTGTACCGCGAACAGTCCACCACGGCCACGTCGATCGGCCTCCCCGCGCAAGTGCGCAAGCGAAACGCGGCGGAAGGATCTCCCGACCGATCCGGAAGAACCTCCTGCAGACCCTCGATTGCCAAAGGGCCGAGGATCCATGTCAGGAAATCGGTCAGATGCGATCCGTTGTGGAGCAGGCCGTTCCCGTACATGGCATGCCCGTGCAGGAGTTCGCCCCAGGAGCCGGCGCGGATCTCTTCCCTCAACCGGATCAACCCCGGAGCCCAGCGCCGCGTGAAGTTCACCGCGACATCGTCGGTCCGAGCCCCCAGGATTTCCTGGAGGGCCATCCAATCGCCGCGGGATGTGGCCGGCGGCTTCTCCAGCACGAGCGTTTTCCACGGACTCCCGGCAAGCCGCTTCGCGATCGGGAGATGGAATTCATCGGGTGCCGCAAGCACCACGGCATCCCAGGGTCCGGGTTCCAGGGCCTCGGCAAGATCCGTCGAACCCGATCCTCCCCACTTGGCGACAGCGGAAGCCAGGCGGACGGGATCCGGATCGTGGAAGGTCAAGTCCGCTCCGAGCAGTTTCCAAGCATGCGCATGGGTGAGGATCTTGGCCTGGCCCGGGGAATCGAATGCGGCGGAGATGCGGCCGGCACCGATCAACAGAACCCGCGGCGCACCCGGCTTCATCGCCTTCCCTCTTCCTCGGCCCGAAGGCTCATCGGCGATCCGGAATTTCCCCTGGAGGATTCCCACGCGAGGTCGACCCCCGTGCCGACGCGAGCGGCGATCTCGATCTCCCGCCCCAGACTTGGCAGCTCGGTCCGGTACCGTTCCTCGAACTTCCCGACATCCATTCGCATGTCCGTCGGACGCCGCGCCGCAAGTCGGAGTTCCTGCAGGGTGACCTGCCTCTCGCGGACGTTCGCATGTCCGCAAGCGTTCGCCAACTTCAGGGCGAAATCCCTTTTGGTCATGCCTGTCCGCGACCCCAGGTTGAGAACTTCGCCGTTGGCGGGATCCTGGAGGACGATACCGATCCAGGCGCAGAGCGACTCCATGCGCAACGGGGAAAAGAAAACGTCGCCCAGCAGAGGAAGCTCGCGATCCGCTCGGAATCCTTCCAACAGCCAATCGCTGAAGCTTCGCCGGGAACGGTGTCGGGAAGTTCCGAAGAAGTTCGTCCTCAGGACGCACCCCCCCGCCTCCACCACCCTGGCATCGCCCTCCAGCTTGGTCCTCGCATAAACGTTCAAGGGAACAACATCGAATTCCGCATGGGGTCCCGGCCCGTCGTAGACCATGTCGGTGGACACGTGGACGCAGGGGATCCCGCGCTCGGCACAGGCCGATGCGAGCCGACCCGGAAGATCCCCGTTGAGCTGCATGGCCGCTTCGGGCATCTGCTCGCACGCGTCGACATCCGCCATGGCCACGAGATTGACCGCAGCTTCGCACCCGGATCGATCGAGAACGGTCTCGACCGCACCCGGTGCACGCAAGTCCCCCGGACCACCGGGGTGCGGACCGCGGGTCGGTGCCACGATCTCGTGCCCGAGGCATTCCAGCTCCGGAACCAAAGTGGAACCGAGCAGCCCGGACGAGCCCAGGACGAGGATCCTCATCGGATCCCAGGGTCTTCTCGACCCCAGGACCTTCCCGGCTCCGCCATCCCCATCAGAAGGCCCCCACCTTTTCGCGATTCTTTCCGATCCAGGCCTGCAGAGTATCCGCGTCCATCCACTCCCGGTTGGTGTCCGAAGTGTAGCTGAAACCCTCCGGAACCGGGACCCCATCCTTGATCCGCTCCGGATCCCGGCACCACTTGTGGATCGCGGGCAGGATCTTGTAGTGGCCAGGGTACTCGAAGGTGTTGTATGCGTCCTCGACACCGATCATCTGTTCGTGGAGCTTCTCTCCCGGACGGATTCCGATGAACTCCATGCGCCCGTCCGGCACGCAGCCCAAGGCGATGTCGGTCACCTTCATGGAGGGGATCTTCTTCACGTAGATCTCGCCTCCGACCATGTCGTCGAAGGAGTGCCACACCAGTTCGACGCCCTGCTCCAAGGTGATCATGAACCTGGTCATCCGCGCGTCCGTGATGGGGATCGATTGATCCTTCAGGGAAAGGAAGAAGGGGATGATGGACCCTCGGGAACCCATGACGTTTCCGTAGCGCACCACCGAGAAACTCGTCCCCGCGAATCCGGAATACGAGTTTCCGGCGATGAAAGCCTTGTCCGAAGCCAGTTTGGTGGCACCGTACAGGTTCACCGGGGAACTCGCCTTGTCGGTGCTCAGCGCCACGCATTTCCGGACGCCCTTGTCGATGCAGGCGTCGATGAGATTCATGGCACCGATGATGTTCGTCTTGATGCACTCGAACGGATTGTATTCGGCGGTGGGAACGATCTTCGTCGCGGCGGCGTGGACCACGTATTCGATCCCATCCAGCGCCCGACACAACCGATCCTTGTCCCGGATGTCCCCGATGAAGAATCTCACCCTGGGATCGCCCACGAACTTCTTCGCCATCTCCCACTGCTTCATCTCGTCGCGACTGTAGATCACCAGTCGCCGCGGATTGTAGCGCTCCAGGGTCATCGGAACGAAGGTGTTCCCGAAGGATCCGGTTCCGCCGGTCACGAGGATGGATGAGTTCGTCAGCATGTCATTTCCCGTCTGGACTGGGGAATCCCGCGCCCCGCACCAAGGCATTCTCCACAATTTCTGTTCCAAGCGCAATGGAGCCGGTTCGGGGGCGGCACGCGCCTCGGCATTCCGTTCCAAGAAGGCCCCGCTGGAGTTGGTGGCAACAATTGCCGGGTCGCTTCGATCCCGACATGGCAGGAACTGCCTACCGGAAGGTCCTCTCGGCGGCCCATACCGTCCCCGCCCATGCGGGCGGTCCATCGGAAACTGTCTTCCCCGCTTGAAATTGTCCGCCTGGAACCGGATCATGGCGCATGATCGCAAATCGGGAAAACGGGTGCCTCGCCGGCGAAGACGCTTCCGGACGAATCGGCCCGTCGGGGGAACCGCGCTCTCCTCGCGCACGACCCGCACCCGCAGGGGACCCTCTCCGTGGCTCGCGGTTTGCTCCCTTCCCGGCGATCAAGCCGCGGTGGCCTGAATCACTTCCAGCAATCTCGACACCTTCCCAAGGAGCCGAATCTCCATGAATCCACTCCCGACGGAATCCATCGCCAGCCTGGTGGAACGCTACGACCTGAACCAAAAGCACAGGTTCCCGCAGCAGGAGTCGCTCCACGGGCCCAACGACTGGTATGCGCATTCCCCGACGCTGAAATCCTGGTGCGGCTATCCCGATTCCAAGCCGCTGCACTTCGTGGTCGAACATGGGTTCATCTTCCCCCTGGCGTTCAACGACCTCCCCACACCGGAACGGGAATCCTCCCTGCCCCTGATGGGTGTCACTTCGCGTCTTCGGATTCCTTTCGCGGAAGCGAATTCGCACAAACTGTGCTTCGCACTGGGCCCTCTGAACGCCTATTCCAGATGTTCCTTCCCCCCCGAGGCGCTGGCCTTCCTCAGGCGGTGCTCCGGCCGAACTCTTCTTGTCTTCCCCACCCACTCCACCACTTCCAGCGAGATCGAATTCGACCTGGAAGGGATGATGGAGCAGATCGAGGAGAAAAGGAAGCACTTCGACACCGTGCGGTTCTGCATCTACTGGGCCGATCTCCTCAAGTCTTCCCCGTGGGTCAGGAAACTCGCGGAACACGGAAATCTCGTCACGGCCGGCCATCCCTGGGATCCGTCCTTCCAGGAGAACCTGCGGTCGCACCTGGACATGGCGGATGTCATCGCATCGAATTCCGGCGTCTCGGCGATCGGGTACGCAGCGCACTTGGGCAAGCCGATCTGGTTGCTTTCCGGGGACTGGAAATTCACCACCCATTCCGCCGTGGAATCGAACGACATCCGTTCCCTCGACATGAAGTCGCAGTCCTTCTCCGCGATGGCCGAAAGCCTCGGATGGACTCGATTCCCAGAGGACCCGGGTCCTGTCCAGCATCCCGACATCGCCACCGCCTCCTCCGACGTCCTGTCGCCTCGATCGCTCCTGGACATCTGCGTGCTGGGCGAGGAGCTGTACGCCTTGGGCCTGCGGTCCATGCCGGACATCAAGGACCGGCTGCGACATCTCCTGGACAACCCTTCCACCCTTTCCGGGACTTCCAAGGCCACCCTGGGGGACCTCCTGGAAAAGTCGGACGCTTCCCGCGCCGAGTTGGATGTCGTCAGTCGCCAGTACGCCCCGGTCCTGATCTTCGATCCGCTGGATCCCCAGCCGGTTCCCCTGGACAGGCCCGTCCACAGGTACGACGACATCAGGGTCGACATCTGCTGCGGGGAGCGGAAACCGGCGGGATTCGTGGGCGTGGACCGCTACGCCGGGAAGACCGTCGACATCGTGCACGATCTCAACAAGAGCTTCCCCTTCGAGGATTCCACCGCCGTGGAGGTGCGCTGCCACGACGCGCTGGAGCATCTTCGCGATCCCATCCGGACCATGAACGAGCTCTGGCGGAT
Organism: uncultured Fibrobacteria bacterium; assembly: GCA_964469025.1. Taxonomy (GTDB): domain Bacteria; phylum Fibrobacterota; class Fibrobacteria; order UBA5070; family UBA5070; genus UBA5070. The sequence continues at coordinate 17,953 of CAYXXL010000003.1, read as the reverse complement.
CTGCAAGAACGACGCCCTCGTCGACATCAAGATCCCCTCCACGGATGGACGGGGGGCGTTCCAGGATCCCACCCATGTCAGTTTCTGGAACGAGAACTCCTTCCTGTACTACACCACATACGACCTCGACTTCCTGGCCCACGGAAGGATCTACGGATTCAAGGGAGCCTTCAAGATGCTGGAGATGAAGACCGTGGACCACGGCATGGGCATCATCCAGGTCCACGTCAAGCTGCAGGCCGTCAAGCCGGCACCCTAAGGAGAGAGCGCCATGTCCGATCCGCTCCACAACTGCACCGTCGCCGTGCCGGTCTACAGGGAATCGCCCTCCCGAACGGAGGTCGCGTCGCTGCGCCAGTGCGCCCGCGTGCTGGGGACGCGCTGGTTCTCCCTGTTCGGGCCGGAAGGGATGGACTTTTCCGCGTACGCGGACATCCTCCGGAATGCCGCGGTCGAGTTCCGGATCGAAAGGTTCCCCGCCCGGTACTTCTCCGGAGTCAAGGCCTACAACGCGCTCCTGCTGCAGCCCTCCTTCTACAGGGCCCACTCCGATTCCGAATTCATCCTTTTGCACCAATTGGACGCCTGGGTGTTCCGGGACGAACTGGACTCGTGGTGCCGCAAGGGCTTCGACTTCGTGGGCGCCCCCTGGTTCGCGGAATACGGAGCCGAGGGCGATCTCTGGGCGGTGGGAAACGGTGGATTCTCGCTTCGAAGGGTCCGGACCGCCCTGCGCATCCTCTCCGTGCTCGAGGAGCTGCGGGCGAGCAGCGGACGGCACCGGAGCGACGAAATCATCCCCGACGATCCTCGGACGCGGAACCAGCTCCGCCTTCTGCTCGAGGGCGACCTCGACGACTCCTCGCGTTGGGACGCGCTGCCGAACGAGGACGCGGTCTGGGGCCTCCTGGGACCACGGCTGGCGAACGGTTGCAGGGTGCCGACCCCGACCGAAGCCGTCGCCTTCTCCTTCGAACGCTCCCCCGAGATCCTTTACGGGATGAACGGACACAAACTGCCCTTCGGATGCCACGCCTGGGAGAAGCACGGCAAGGTCTTCTGGCGGGAGTTCATCGCGGCGGATGGAGCGGAGCCCTCCGTCGGCAAGGAATCTCCGGAGCCATCGGGATGGGATGTTCTCGCCCGCGCCTCGGTCCTGCTGGATTCCGGGAAATCCGAAGAGGCCGGCGCGCTCCTGGAAAGTTCGGACCTGCTGGAGAAAAAGGATGCCGAATTCCAGCGGGGCGCCGGTCTCCTGCTCCTGCGCGCCGGCAAGCTCAACGAGGCCAGGGTCCACTTCCTCGTGTCCACGCGCCTGGCACCCGAGTGCGCGCAAGCCCACCTGGACCTTGGAGTGGCGTGGATGATGCAGGCGAGGTACACCGAGGCGGAGTCGTCCTTTCGCAGGGTGCTGGAACTGTCCCCCGGAAACGGAGAGGCATGGAAGAACCTCGGTCGCCTCCACCTGCGGCGGAAGGAAACCGTGGCCGGAGTGGAGGCCTACGCGAAAGCGATGGAACTCCTTCCCGAGGATCCGGAGTGCCTGGTTCTGGTGGGTGGCTGGCTGGCCCTGCAAGGCGATTCCGACCGCGCGAGAACCCTCCTGGAGAAGGCGTCGGCCCTTTGTCCCCAGGACGCCGGAATCCGGACGGAACTGGAAAAGCTGGCGCAGCCACTCGCGAAGGGCATCTCCGTCGGAACCATTCCCGTGCCGTCGCTGACCGTTCCTCCCCGCGGATCCACGGAGACGTTCCTCCCCATGGCGCCCATCGGCCGCGGGACCTCCACCAGCGCGGCATCCCATTGGATCGGAAGACTCTCGATCCGGGACTTCGGGACCGGGGAAGCGGCGTTTCGCGGCATCGTCCGGCACATCTTGGAAAACAAGGCCGGAACCACCGCCATCATGGACAGGATCCGTCTGGACGGGACCATCGTCTTCCCTCTCTCGCTCGAGCTGAGGTCCCGGAAGTCGGGAACGGACGCGGCACCCCTGGGGAACCTCGCGGATCTGGATCCGGAATTCGCCGCAAGCGAGGGACCCGTCCGGGAAGCCGACATCCTCGCCTATCGCGATAGGTTCGCGAAGGGCGAGGAAGCGCCTCCCGCCTCCTTCGTGACGGGCGCGTACCTCAATTCCTGCGGTGCCGACGTCGGTCCCGACGAACTGTGGATGATCGACGGGGCGCGGCGGATCGCGGCGCAGGCGCTGCTTCGCAGAACATCGATACAAGCCGAGGTGCTGACCACGGAAAGCCACTACGCCTCGTTGCTCCCCGAATCCGAAAGGACCGCGCTTCGCGAGCGGGTTAAGGGCATCCGCTGGTTCGCGAGCTACCAGTCGATCCCGCTCGTGGGCCTGGAAGGCGACCGGACCACGAACCGCTTCGGACTGATGGACCTTTCCCGGTTGCGCGGGTGTCGCGTGGCGGACTGGGGCTGCAACCTCTGGCAGGCGTCGGTGCGCGCCGCGTTGGCGGGCGCCTCCGAAGTGGTGGGTCTGGAAGGCATGCCGGACACCTTCGCGGCGGCTTCGGAGATCCGCCGGCTGGCCGGCCTCTCCAACCTCCGCTTCGCCCAGGTCGACTTCAACGCCCCCGATCTGGACCTCCGCGTCGATGCCGCGATCCAGGGACAGGTGGACTGGTCGTTCTTTTTTTCCGTGTACCGCACCAAGGAGCTGGTGCAGCGCGACAGACTTTTCCAGAAGATCATCGACAAGACGGCCAAGGGAATCTTCTTCGAGGGCCACGCCGACAAGGTGATCGACACCATCGACTACTACCGCTGGCTCTTCGAGAGCTACGGGTTGGAGTGGAAGCACCTGGGAAATTCGGAGGGCGATCTGCGTCCCCTGTTCCTCCTGACCTGGGACCCCGCCCGGCAGAGACGGCAATCCCCGTTCCAAAATTCCGCTCCTGCGTCCTTCCCCGTTCGCGTTCCGGATGCCCGACCGGATCCCGTCCGCCCGACCCTTGCCGAACCCGCCCCGACGCTTCCGGACGCGGCGGCGACCACACCCCTGGTCACGGCGATCGTCTCCACCTACGCCTCGGCGGCATTCCTGCGAGGACGACTGGAGAACCTGCTCGCCCAGACCCTGGGTGACCGCCTGGAGGTCGTGGTCATCGACTCGTGCTCGCCGGAAAACGACGCCGAGATCGCCCGCGAATTCGCCCGACGCGATCCGCGCGTGCGGGTGGTCAGGACCTCGGAGAGGGAGACCATCTACAAGGCCTGGAACCGCGGCGTGGAGATG
>CAYXXL010000003.1:0-14684 GCA_964469025.1 uncultured Fibrobacteria bacterium | reverse complement strand
CGCGCGGGAAGTACCTGACCAACGCCAACACCGACGACATCCTGCGCGGGGACGCCTTGGAGCGTCTCGCCGCCGAACTGGACTCGCATCCCGGGATCGACCTCGGCTACGGGGACTTCTGGATCACCCACGAACCCAACCAGACCTTCCTGGGAAGCCGCAAGATCGGCTACTCCCTGAAGCCGGAATTCAGCCCGTCGATCATGCTCACCGGGTGCCACATGGGGCCGCAGCCGATGTGGCGCAGATCCCTGCACGACCGCTTCGGCCTGTTCGACCCCGACTTCCACGCGGCCGGCGACTACGAGTTCTGGTGCCGGTGCGCCGCGGGTGGTGCCGTCTTCCGCCACGTCCCGGAATTCCTGGGGCTCTACCTGCACAACCAGGCTGGACTGTGCAACGGAGACGTTCCGCGGGTGGTCCGCGAGTCCGCCGAGGTCCAGCGCCGGTATGGGGACATGCTCCCCGCGGCTCCCACCGCATTCCATGCCGAAGGCTTCTACCGGAAGGAACCTCTCCCGGAGAACGCGGGATTCGTGAACATCGGGATGGTGACCTGGAATCGCCTGGAGTTCACCAAGCAGGCGATCGAGGCGGTGTGGCGAAAGACCAGGCACCCCTACGTCCTGACCGTGGTCGACAACGGATCCACCGACGGCACGCGGGAGTGGCTGGGCGAGATGCACCGCCAGGGAGCCGTCTCGAACCTCGTCCTCCTGCCGGAAAACGTCGGAGTCGCCAGGGCTTCGAACCTCGCCTGGTCCGCCGTGCCCGAGGCGGGGTACTTCCTGAAACTCGACAGCGACATGGTCGCCCTGAAGCCCGACTGGCTGGAACGCATGGTCGAAACCGCGGTACGGATTCCGACCCTCGGCGCGCTGGGCTACTCCGTGGAACCCCGGTCCTATCCCTCCGAGACCGTCGACGGCGTCCTCGTCCGTCCCAAGCGCGAAGCCAACATCGGAGGCGCCTGCTTCCTCGTGCCCAAGGCCGTGCACGAACGCCTCGGCTGGTGGTGCGAGGACTACGGACTCTACGGCGAGGAGGACGGCGACTTCGCCCTGCGCATCCGGCTGGCGGGATTGTTCAACGCCTACATGGAGGACGAAGACGCGTTTTCCCACCTTCCCGGCGGCAAGGCGGGAGCCATCGACCCGCGCGACCTTTCGGCCATCGACCCCGAGGAGCTCCGAATCCACGAGGACTACCGCCTCTGGAAGGACGACCTGCGCCGGGAGTTGCAGAAGAACGGGGGTCTGCTGCAACGGAACGTGATGGCCTACCATTCGGGGCAAAGGTCCCTTTTCGTGCCGCGCGGCCGCTTCCAGGGGCTGCTGGGGCCGGACTTGCAGGTGTTCCAGCGCGAGGACATCTGGGAGTTCCATCCCGTGTCGGGGGATCTCTCCCGGTCCCACCGCGATGCGGTGGAGGGATTCGCAGCGGCGAAGTCGCTCGGGGACGTCGTGACGGGATCCGACCTGACCCCGTCCCGTCGGTTCCTGTCCATCCACCCCATCGGGGCCGGGCGAGGGAAGTCGAAGACCACCATCGTGATTCCCGTCCACGGCCATCTGGACCTGACCCGCCAGTGCCTCGAGGCGGTGCGCAGGACCACCGATCCGTCCACGACGGAGATCGTCGTGGTGGACGACGCCTCGCCCGACGGCACCGCCGCTTGGCTTCGCGAGCAGGAATCGCGAACGATCCTCAAGGCGATCTTCCTCTCCCTCAACCGGGGATTCGCGGCGGCCTGCAACGCCGGGGCGAAGGCCGCCTCGGGCCGGACACTGGTGTTCCTGAACAACGACACCATCCCGGAGGCCGGCTGGCTGGACGCCCTGGTCCGGACTCTGGAGCAAAACCCCTCTGCGGGAATGGTGGGCGCGCGACTGCTCTACCCGGACCGGACGATCCAGCACGCGGGGATCCTTTTCCATCCAGGCGGAGCTCCCTACCACGTACACCGCGGGCTTCCCGCCGAAGACCCCTCCGTCCGGACGGCCCGTGCCTACCCGGCGGTCACGGGGGCGTGCGTCGCCATCCCCGGCGAACTCTTCGAGAAGCTCGGCGGTTTCGACGAATCCTTCCACATGTACGTGGAAGACATCGATCTTTGCCTCAAGGTCTGGGATGCGGGTCTGGAGGTCCGCTATTGTCCGGATTCGGTCGTCGTGCACCTGGAATCGGCCTCCGCCGCCGACCTCGATCGTCGAGATGCGATGGTGGAATCCGGCCTGGGAAAGCTCCACGGGCGCTGGAGGGGACGTTGGCCCGCGGGCCTTCTCGCCCTCGAGGATTGGCCCCGCCATTTTCGGAAGGGACCACCCCTGCGTTGGATCGCCCCCATGCTGCGAATGGGCGAGCGACCGGAGATGGATCGGAGGATCGCCACCTTCCTGGACGGCATGCTTCCGAATCTCCAAGTGGAGGCGGGGTCCCCGGATCCACGGTTCATGGAGGAACTGAGGAAGGACGCGGATTCCGTCGCCCTCTGGAAACGCCTCCTGTCCAATCCCTTGACGGATGCCGTACCCGTGTTCTCCGCAAGTGCCGCCCCCGATTGGAGGACGCAAGGTCGCCAGCGGGGCCATATCTGCTTCGTTGCGGGGCCCGACGACTTGCGCGACGCCGACGCTGTCGACTGCGCATCGGCCTCCAGCTGCGTTTGGGTTTGTGGCGACGAAGCCTTGTCGATGTTGCGAGGGGTGGGAATCGAAAATTCCCGCCTCGTGGCCCTCCCCTCCGCGAACCGGCCGGAGTTCGCGGCATCGCTGCTGGCGGCGTGTGCCGTCGCCATGGAGCGCGATCGACACGATCCGACCGCCGAAGTTCCCGGATCCGGGCCCATTCCGAAAAACCGACCCGCCCTTCACTGGATCACTCCCGCCCTGAACTTCACCGGCTACGCCAGACTGAACCGCGAAGCGCTCCTGGCGGTGGAAAAGTCGGACGCGTGCGCGCTCTCGCTCGACCCAACCGCGACCGACCGCGAATTCGTCAAAGGGCTTGAACTCGAGGGCGAGGCGGCGGTGGCACCCTGGAACGGAATTCTCTCACGCAAGCCTGTCACGGGGGAACTCTGCCTGGTCTCCGATCTTCCCTGCAACCTCAAACGCCTGAGGGACACCCGTCCCGGCTTTCGACGCTACGCGGGCCTGACCATGTTCGAAACCGACCGTCTGCCCCGAGGATGGAAGGACGACTGCCTGGAGATGGACGAAATCTGGGTCCCGTCCACCTTCAACTTGCAAACCTTTTCCGAGTCCGGTGTTCCCGAACGCATGCTCAAACGCATTCCTTGCGGAATCGACATGGATCGCTTCAAGCCGGGCGCGGCCGAGGCCCTGGCACTCCAGGGTCGCCGTCGCCTGAACTTCCTCTCCGTCTTCGATTGGAACCTGCGGAAGGGTTGGGACGTGCTCCTCCTGGCCTGGGCCGACGCGTTCGATTCCTCCGACGATGTCAGCCTGACCCTCAAAGCGCGCATGTCCAAAGGCGAGTCCGGGGAGATCGCCAGGACGATTCGGGATTTCTACGGGAGGAGAGGGGTGGATCGGGAGCGAATCGCCCCGATCGTCGTCGTCGAGGGCGACCTTCCCGACCGGTCCATGCCCGGCCTCTACGCCGCTGCGGACGTGTTCGTGCTTCCCACCCGCGGCGAGGGATGGGGCCTGCCCATCCTCGAGGCCATGGCGTCTGGACTCCCGGCCATCGCCACGGGATGGAGCGCCCATCTCGACTTCCTGGACGGCGAAAACGGCTACCCGATCGAGCATCGGCTCGTGCCCGTCGACCCGGAGCAGACCCGCGCCTCGGAATACTACGGGTCCGATCATCTTTGGGCGGAGCCTTCCCGCGAACACCTCGTCGAACTGCTCCGCGCGCGCGCCGGGGATCCGCGCGAGGCTCGCGACCGTGGCCTGCGGGCCCGATCCTGCGTGGAAACGGAATGGTCTTCGCGCCGGACCGCCGAATGGATCGTTCGCGAGGCGTCGCGTCCCGGACTCCGCATCGCGAAGGGAGCACCAAACTCCGAATCCGCCGGTCGCGCCGGAATCGAGGCTCGAGCCATGCGCATCGGCATCGACGGCCGCACTCTTTCGGTGCCGGATTCCTTCGTTCGCGGCATCGGACACTACGCGCTGCACCATCTGCTCGCGCTCCTCGAGGAGCGTCCCGACGCGGAAGTGACCGTCCTCGTCGACGACCGGGACCCGATGCCGGGGGACGTCGGGGAAAGGCTCGTGAAAGCGGGGGCCTCATTCGCGCCTTGGTCGTCCAGGACCGCGCGGGATTTCGATGTCGTCCACGTGCCGGATCCCATGCACACCTATCCCGGTTTCGCCTCGCCGTTCCACCGGTTCGCCTCCGCCAGGCTCACCGCCAGCTTCTACGACATCATCCCGTTGCGCGTCTACCCTGGACGGATCCCCAACTGGCCCGGCTACCTCGCGCGACTGGACCAACTGCGCGACACCGGCACCACGCTGCTTTGCATTTCCGAGTTCACCAGGTCCGACCTCCTGGCGGCCACGAGCGTCGATCCCAGGAACGCGCGCGTGGTCATGGCCGGGTTCAACGCCTCGGATTCCGGCAAGGTCGGGAACCGAAGCGAGGGAGACGCACTCCTTTCCAGGCTGGGGATCGAAGAACCCTTCTTCCTGCACGTGGGGGCGGCGGATCCCCACAAGAACTTCGAGACGGCCCTGACCGCGACCCAGTCCGCGGGCCGAAGCCGGCGCTGTCGGCTCGTCGTCGTGGGCCACCTGGCAAAGGCGTTGGCTCTCGCCCGCGACAACGTGCGCGCTTCCGGGCTTTCCGACGTCGTCTTCACCGGTTTCCTTCCCAGGGAAGAACTGGAACTCCTGTATTCGCGCGCCGTCGCGACGTTGTTCCTGAGCCGCTACGAAGGCTTCGGCTTCCCGGCGCTGGAGGCCATGGCCAACGGCTGTCCGGTCGTCTGCTCGAACGCGGCGTCGATTCCCGAGGTCGTGGGCGACGCGGCCTTGATGCACGAGCCGGACGACGTGGACGGCGTCACCCGTTCCCTCGTCCTGCTCCTGGACGATCCCGCGGTTCGAGAGGAGCTCGTCGCCAAGGGGCGGAAGCGAGCCACGGCGTTTCGCTGGTCGGAAGTCGCCCGCCGCACCTGGCAGGTTTGGGACGAACTGGCGGCGGCTCCCTCCCGGCCCTTCGAGCCCCCGCCGCGGCCAGCCCGGGTGCAGTGGATCTCTCCTGTCTGGGATCCCAGCGGCTATGGCGACGAATCGCGTGCCTTCCTGCGGCACCTCGCCGGAACCGATCTGGGGGTTGGGGTCTATGCCTGGGGGCGCCATTCGGAATCGTTCCACCGGGCCGCGAGTCCCGGGGACAGGGCTCTTTTCGACGGCTTGATGGGACGGGAGACGGTTTCGTCTCCGATCGCCGTCCTGGACTTGCCGGGTTCGGCTCTGGGCAAGGTGGATGGTGCCCGGTACAACGTGGGACGCACCACCTTCGAGACCGACGGACTGTCTCCGGAGTGGATCGCCCACTGCGGCCTCATGGACGAGATCTGGGTGCCTTCGCGCTTCAATCGGGAGACCTTCTCGAATGCCGGGGTGACCAAGCCCATCCTAGTGGTCCCGGAAGGCGTGGACACCAACAAATTCCGTCCCGGACTCCAACCCCTGGAGATCCCGGGGGCCGGAAGGGGAACCACGTTCCTCTCCGTGTTCGAATGGACCCACCGCAAGGGTCCCGATGTCCTGCTGCGGGCGTGGGCTCTGGCCTTCGGTCCCGACGACGATGTGCGTCTGGTCCTGCGCACCTACCCGCCCAACGAGATCGAAGGCGATCCGGCCGCGTGGGTCGACGCGAAGATCGAGGAGACCCTCCGCGAGATCGGATCCAGCCGCTCCCGATGCGCCCCCATCGAGGTCCTCGCCCGGCAGGTGCCGGATTCCGACATGCCTCGCCTCTACGCCGCCACCGACGTCTACCTGGCTCCCTCGAGGGGCGAAGGCTGGGGACGCCCCCACATGGAAGCGATGAGCTGCGGCGTTCCCGTGGTCGCCACGCGCTGGAGCGGGAACCTGGACTTCCAAGACGACAACAATTCCTGGCTCGTCGACATCGAAGGCCTGGAGGAGATCGACGCGAAGGAGGAATTCCCCTTCTACCGCGGACAGAAATGGGCGAAGCCTTCCGTCGACCACCTCTCCCAAATCCTGAGGACCGCCCTGGATCCGGACCTGCGCCGTTCCAAGGGGGCACGTGCCCGGCGGGACATGGTGGAAGGCTGGGACTGGTCCCGGATCGCTCCGCTGGCCGAAACCAGGCTGCGAGAAATCCTCGCCGGCGTCCCCGCCTCGGCATCCGCGCTCTCCGCCCGGCCCGCCCCGGCCGAACCCGTCCCGGAACCTCCGTCGGGCCCTTCCGCCCCGACCATCCGCTGGTGCGGCGACCTGTTCAATTTCAGCGGCTACGCGGGCCTCGCCCGGAACGCCGTCTCCGGCTTGATGGACGCCTCCGTCCCCGTCACCGCGGATCCGCAGCGCAACGACAGGAATTGGTTTCCTGGAATCTCCCTCGCCGACCGCGCGCGCTGGACCGAACTGCTCTCCCGCGCCCCGAAGCCGGGAGTCCTGGTCTGCTGCGACGTGCCCCGCGACGCGAACGGCCGGAACGAACTTTTCGACCAGATGGGGGCCGCCAACCCGGGCAATCCCAAGCGTGTGGGCTGGACCATGTTCGAGACCGACCGGCTGCCGGCGGGTTGGGCGGATTCCCTGAACCGCCTGGACGAGGTCTGGGTTCCTTCCGAGTTCAACCGGCGGACGTTTTCCGCGGCGGGGGTGGAGCCGGGAAGGATCCATGTCGTGCCCGGTTGCGTCGACGCCTCCCGCTACGGCTCCGGTCTGCCCTATCCCCTGCCGGGCGGTCGCAAGGGAACCACCTTCCTCTCCGTGTTCCAATGGGTGCGGCGCAAGGGCTGGGACGTGCTGCTCCGCGCCTGGGCCGACGCCTTCGACCCCCGGGCCGATGTGCGCCTGGTCCTGCGCTGCCACCCGTTCGGGAAGGATGCGTCGCCGATGCGCGACCGCTTCCTGGAATCCCTGGAAGAACTCGGTCTTTCCGAATCCAAGATGGCGTCCATCTTGCTTCTCGACGGGTTCGTCCCGGAATCCGAGATGCCTTCGCTGTACCTCGCTTCCGACGTCTTCGTGCTGCCCTCGCGCGGCGAAGGGTGGGGTCTTCCCTACCTGGAGGCCATGGCCTCCGGCAAGCCATGCATCGCCACCGCCTGGGGAGCTTCGTCGGATTTCCTGAACGAGGACAACGCCTGGCTGGCTTCCCCCCGGGACACCGTTCCCGTCGGGGAAACGGCTTGCCGCGAGAATCCATACCTGTCCACGGACCACAGGTGGGCGGATCCCGATCCCGCGGAAGTCGCGCGACTGTTGCGCAAAGCCGCGTCCAACATCGTCGAACGGGAGCGGAAGGGGATCCAGGCGCGCTTCGAGGCCGCCACCCGTTGGAGTCCCGAGACCACGGCCCGAGCCATCGCCGCTCGCGGCAGAGTCCTCCTGGGCATCGCGGAACCGGTCTCCGCCCGAGCCGTCCCCCAACTGCGGAATGCGTCGGGAACCAAGCTTTCCGGCGCCCTGGAGAAGGTGGCCGGGGGACTTCTGGCCAGCAGCGGCAAGCGCGCCACCGCTGCCCCGGCGGAACCTGCCAAGACCCTCTCCGTCCGATGGGAGGGGTCCCAGTTCGTCCACCATTCCCTGGCGCTGGTCAACCGCGAGATCTGCCTGCGCCTGGCCAGACGAGGACACGATCTGTCGCTCATCCCCTGGGAACCGGACCAGTTCGGCCCCGGCGACGATCCAGACCTCGCCATTCTCGAGAGGCTTCGCAAAGCTCCCCTGGAAGGTCCATGCCAAGTACATGTCCGCCACCAGTGGCCACCGCTCCTGGAACCGCCCGCGGAAGGAAAGTGGGTGGTCGTCCAACCTTGGGAGTTCGGATCTCCCCCGCTGGATTGGATGCCCGTGTTCCGCGATCGGATCGACGCGCTCTGGGTCCCTTCCACCTACTGCCGCGACCTCTACGCCCGTGCGGGAGTTCCCGAGGACCGCATCCGCGTGGTGCCCAACGGGGTGGACACCGATCGCTTCCGTCCCGGGCTCCAGCCGCTGCCGGGCCTGGAACCCGATGGCCGCATCACCTTCCTGTACGTGGGCGGGACCATCCCCCGCAAGGGCTTCGACGTCCTCCTGAACGCCTGGAGGCAGGCTTTCGGATCCTCCGATCCGGTGCGCCTGCTGGTCAAGTCCATGGGCGGCGACACGTTCTACAAGGGGCAGACCGGCGAGGCCATGGTCCAGGAGCTGAACGCCTCCGGCACCTGCGCCCCCGTGGTCCACATCGACCGGGATCTTTCCCTGGAGGAGCTTCCCCGGATCTACGCCTCGGGCGATGTTCTGGTGCATCCCTACCGCGGAGAGGGCTTCGGACTTCCCATCGCCGAGGCCATGTCCTGCGGCCTGCCCGTGGTGGTCACCCGAGGCGGGGCCTCGGACGATTTTTGCGGCGACGCGGAATCCTGGGGGATCCCCGCGACGCGAGTCGACGTTCCCGGCGGCGTCGTGGGACCGTTCCGGACCGTGGCCGCGCCCTGGTGGCTGGAGCCGTCGGCGGAGAAGCTCGCGGAAATCCTGCGCGAAGTGGCGGGCGACGAACCCGGCAGGCGCGCCAAGGGCCGGGCCGGGCGCAGACGGATCCTGTCCAACTGGACCTGGGACCGCGCCGCGGACGCCGCGGAAGCGGCGCTGAGGGAAGTCGCCGGACGGCCAGGGGTCCGTAGGGACCGCGATGGCGCGAAGGCTCCCGACGCCCCGGCACCCGAGACGGTCTCCGAAGCGGACTTGCTGGACCTCAACCGCATCCTCTTCCGCGCCGAAGCGGCCGCGGGCCGCGGGGAATTCGGCGAGGCCGAAGTCGCCACCCTCGAAGCCGTGGAGACCCATCCCGACCAGCACCTGGCCTGGCTGGCGCGCGCCATGGTTCTGCGCGGCCTCCGGAAGTTCCCCTCTTCGATCGAAGCCGTCCGGAAATCGATCGCCCTGCGCGAATCGCCCGACGCCCTCCTGGAATCGGTGCTCATCCATCGGTTGGCGGGGCAGGACTCCCAGGCGAAGGTCTCCGCGAAGCTGCTGAAGGAAAGGCACGGCGAATGGCTGGCCGCGACCCGTGCGCTCTACGCCTCCAAGGGGCAGGCCTGGCCGTTGGATCCACCCCCGAAGAACGGGAAAAAATCCAACTCGCCCTCCCTCAAGGGACGGAAGTGAGTACGGCACCCTGACAGCGCACCCGGAGGGCGGCGGCGATCCCGGACATGGACCAGTATCTTGTCCGAGATGGATTCCAAATCTCGGGCGCGCACGGTGGGAGAACTCAAACGCTCGGGCTGGCGCCCGCGCTCGGTCCGCGACGAGGTCAGGGAAAATCTGTCGCGCCGCCTGCGCGAGGGTACGCCCCTGTTTCCGGGCCTGTACGGCTACCAGGACACCGTGGTCCGCGACCTGGTCCACGCACTGCTTTCCCGCCACGACATCCTCCTCCTGGGTCTGCGCGGCCAGGGGAAGACGCGTCTGCTGCGCCAAATCCCCTCCCTGCTGGACGAGTGGATGCCAGCGCTTCCCACCCCGCTGCGCGACGATCCGCTGCGTCCGGTCTCCTCCCAAGGTCGGCGGTTGCTGGAGGAGAACGGCGACGACACGGAGCTGGCGTGGATCCATCGCGACGACCGCTACAGGGAGAAACTCGCCACCCCGGACGTGACCATGGCCGACATCGTGGGCGACATCGATCCCGTCAAGGCCGTCTCCCAGGGTCTGGGGTTCTCCCACGAGGACGCCTTGCACTGGGGCCTGGTGCCGCGCAGCAACCGCGGGATCTTCGCGCTCAACGAACTGCCCGACCTCCAGCCCCGCATCCAGGTGGGTCTGTTGAACCTGCTGGAAGAGCGCGACGTGCAGATCCGGGGAGTCCCGGTGCGGCTGGAACTGGACGTGCTGTTCCTGTTCTCGGCGAACCCGGAGGACTACACCCAGCGCGGAAACCTCATCACGCCGCTCAAGGACAGGATCGGAAGCCAGATCCTGACACACTACCCGTCGGACACCGCCGTTTCCCGGACCATCACCGACCAGGAAGCCTGGACGGACCGAGGCCTTCCCGTCCACGTCCCGGAGCCGTTGCGGGAGACCCTGGAGCAGGTGGCCTTCGAGGCTCGCGCCATGACGGAACTCGTGGATCCGCGCAGCGGGGTGTCCCAGCGCCTGTCCATCACCGCCTTGGAAATGGCCGTCGGGGCCGCCGAGGCCCGTGCCCTGCGTTTCGGCGGGGAACAGGTCCGGGTGCGACTGTCGGATCTCTTCGCCGCCACCCCCGCGGTGTGCGGAAAGCTGGAACTCCTGTCCGAGGGCGAAGGCCCGAAGCCCGCCGCGTTGGCCCTGGTGGGAAAGGCCTGCCAGTCGGTTTTCGACGCCACTTTCCGAAATCCATACGACAAGAGGCGCAAGGATCCGTCGGAGAATCCGGACTATCCGGTGGTCTCCTGGTTCGAATCCGGAAACCGCCTGGAGCTGGACGCCGACGCCGCGGACGACGAACACCGCAGGACCCTGTCTTCCTTGCCGGGCCTGGACGCTGTGATGGACGCCCTGGCCAGGGACACCTCCTGGAATCCCGGAGAGGACCGCGACGCCTGGCGGGAGCTGTTCCTGGAGGGTCTGCACCAGCACGGCCGAATCTCGCGGGAACTGCGCCAGGGAGCGCTGCGTTTCGGGGACTTGATCTCGGGGATCATGCGGTGAACTCGCCGGTGGCCATGATCTTCGGCGCGGCGCTGCCTCCCGAGGAGTCGCCGCCCATCGACCTGCGCGACCTCTTCGCCCAGCTTTGGCTTCGCGCCAACGGGAACATGGAGCAGATCCTGGAATGGCTCAAGGAAATCATGGAGCGATATCCGTTGCTCGGCGAAGGCAAGGGCTACGAAGACATGGTCGCGGAACTGGAGAAGATGGGACTTGTCCGCCAGGACGGCGACAAGCCCGTGGGTACCCCCGCCGGTCGCCAGGCCGTGCGCGATTCCGTCTACGAACGGTTGTTCCAGGGCCTGAGCCGCGGCCTGACCGGCCGACACGCCGCCCCCACCCTCGGACCCGGAACCGAGCGCGTCCCTTCCACCCGCCCCTGGAGCCCCGGCGACGACCCGCGCGACATCGACTGGAACGCCTCGCTGACCCGGGCCGCCCTCCGGGGCGGGAATGCGGCTTCCCTCTCCGAGGACGACCTCTCCACCTGGGAGACCGAGGCCGCGACCAGTTGCGCCACAGCGCTTCTCATCGACGTGTCGCACTCGATGATCCTGTACGGCGAGGACCGCATCACGCCCGCGAAGATGCTGGCCATCGGGCTCTCGGAGCACATCCGGCGGAACCATCCGCGCGACACGTTGGACGTGGTCGCCTTCGGGGACGAGGCGTGGAGGATCCCGACCGATTCCATCGCCGAGCTCTCCGTGGGTCCATTCCACACCAACACGGCCGACGGGCTCAGGCTGGCCCGCGATCTCCTGCGCAGGCGCCGCGCGCCCAACCGCCGCATCCTGGTGGTCACCGACGGCAAGCCCAGCTGCATCTTCGACAAGGGTCGCCTCTACAAGAACCCCTTCGGATTGGATCCGCTGGTCGTGGAACGCACGCTCGCGGAGGGACGTCGGTGCCGACGCGACGGCAGCCTGATCAGCACCTTCCTGATCGCCCAAGACCCCATGCTGGTCGCCTTCGCGGAATTGTTCGCCCGCGCGGTGGAAGGCCAGGTCTTCCAGGCCGGCCTGGACCGGTTGGGGGAAGTCGTCCTGAAGGAGTGGAGCAGAAGCCGGATCCGGACCCCGCGGCGTCGCGGAATCTGACGGAATCCGACAAAGGACGTTCATATCCATCTTCGGTCCCACTCCCATTCCCCCACTGGCGTCCTAATTTTTCGCATGGACATGCTTTCCTTGCCCAGCTCGTTCATCCGCCGCCACATCCGCACCTTCGAGATGGTGGGAGTCGTCATGCGGATCACCTCGTTCTCCATCGTGAGCTGGCTCGGTCCCCACTCCCCGTTCCTGTTCATGTGGATCTTCAACACGATGGACGCATTGCTTCTCTCCTGGTGCTCGGTGCTGCGGCGCGATCCCGCCTATTCCCTCCTCAACATCTTTTGGATCGGGGTCGGGGCGGTGGGGATTTCCAGGGCGATGGGGTGGTTGTGACCGCCCTTTCTCTCGGCTGCGCCTTGGCTTTCTTGCGCCTGGCGGCACGGGCTTCGTTGCACAGGGGCCGCGGCAAGGCCCCTGTGCAACGGACGCCGCGCCGCGAGGCGCACAAAACGGACGAAGTCCAGGGCACCGCCCCTCCCGGGTCATTCCGGATCTTTCTGTCTAATTTTAGGGCCTTCCAGAGGAGGCTCCCATGGCCACGCCAGAATTCGTTTATCAGGACCCGTTTCCGCTCGGCGAGGACACGACCAAGTACAAGCTCCTCACCGTGGAGGGCGTGACCGTCTCCGAGTTCGACGGCGTGCCCATGCTCAAGGTTTCTCCCCAGGCATTGGAGCTATTGGCACGCACATGTCTCCACGAGATCAGCTTCTTCCTGCGCGCCGAGCACAACGAGCAGGTGGCCAAGATCCTCCGCGATCCCGAGGCTTCCCCCAACGACAAGGGCGTGGCCTTCGCGATGTTGCGAAACGCCGAAGTGGCCGCGGAAGGGCTCCTTCCCACCTGCCAGGACACGGGCACGGCCATCGTGATGGGCAAGAAGGGCCAGCAGGTCTGGACCGGTGTCAACGACGAGGAATGGCTCTCCAAGGGCGTCTACCAGACCTACACCCAGGACAATCTCCGCTACAGCCAGACCGTGGCCCTGGACATGTACACGGAGAAGAACACCGGCACCAACCTGCCCGCGCAGATCGACATCTACGCGACGGAAGGCATGGCCTACAAGTTCCTGTTCGTGGCCAAGGGCGGAGGTTCCGCCAACAAGTCGTACCTCTTCCAGGAGACCAAGGCCCTTCTGAACCCCACGAGCCTCAAGAAGTTCCTGGTGGAGAAGATGAAGACCTTGGGAACGGCGGCCTGTCCGCCCTACCACATCGCCTTCGTGGTGGGGGGCACCTCCGCCGAGACCTGCCTCAAGACCGTGAAGTACGCGAGCACCAAGTACCTGGACCACTTGCCCACCACCGGGAACGACCAGGGCCGCGCCTTCCGCGACCTGGAGCTGGAGCAGGAGCTTCTGGTGGAGGCGCAGAATCTGGGCATCGGGGCGCAGTTCGGCGGCAAGTACTTCGCGCACGACATCCGCGTGGTCCGACTGCCGCGCCATGGAGCCTCGTGCCCGGTGGGCATGGGCGTGAGCTGCAGCGCCGACCGGAACATCAAGGCCAAGATCACGGCGGACGGAATCTGGCTGGAGGAGTTGGACCACGACCCCGGCCGACTCCTGCCGGATATGGGCGGGAAGAAGCACAAGCACGGCGTGGAGATCGACCTGGACCGGCCCATGCCCGAGATCCTCGCCGAGCTTTCCAGGCATCCGGTGAGCACGCCGCTCCTCCTGAAGGGCACCATCGTGGTGGGTCGCGACATCGCCCATTCCAAGTTCAAGGAGTTGCTGGACGCGGGGAAACCCCTTCCGGAGTACCTGCTCAAGCACCCCATCTACTACGCCGGACCGGCCAAGACCCCCGCTGGCAAGCCCTCCGGATCCTTCGGACCCACCACCGCGGGCCGCATGGATTCCTACGTGGATCTGCTCCAGAGCCACGGCGGATCGCTGGTGATGATCGCCAAGGGGAATCGCTCCCGGCAGGTGACGGACGCCTGCAAGAAGCACGGCGGCTTCTACCTGGGCTCCATCGGCGGGCCGGCCGCGGTGCTCGCCGAAGAAAACATCAAGAAGGTCGAGTGCATCGACTATCCCGAACTGGGCATGGAAGCGGTCTGGAAAATCGAGGTCGTCGATTTCCCCGCCTTCATCCTGGTCGACGACAAGGGCAACGACTTCTTCAAGCAACTGGGCGTCTAACATATTGACTTAGCTATCTGACCAGACTATATTATTCCCATGCTCTACGCCAACATCTACGAGGCGAAAACCAACCTGTCCAAGCTGATCGCCCAGGTGGAAGCCGGAGACGAGGTCGTGCTCTCCCGTTCCGGCAAACCCGTCGCCCGCATCATCCCTTGGACGGAGCCAGCCCAAGCCGCGCGGAAGCTCGGCGCATTGGCCGGCAGGATCACGGAAGCCACGGACGCCTGGGATTTCGGGCAGGATGACCTCTCCGCCCTCATGGCCGCAGAGCCCTTGTTTCCGGAAGCTCCATGAGGTTGCTCCTGGACACCCACGCCCTGATCTGGACGCTGGGGGAGCCCTCCAAGCTTTCGCCCGAATCGCGCAAATCGATCGAGGATCCCTCCAACGAGATCTTCGTCTCGGCCGCCAGCTTGTGGGAGATCGCGATCAAGGCGGGAGACGGCAAACTTTCCGTCCCCGACGAGCTGGAGCGTTCCATCTTCGCCGTTGGCTTCCAGCCGCTGGAAATCCGCTTTCCGCATGTGCGCAGGTTGCGCAGCCTGCCTC
>CAYXXL010000002.1:0-31664 GCA_964469025.1 uncultured Fibrobacteria bacterium | reverse complement strand
TCCTCGGGCCTCCCGCGCCGTGGTGCGTGACCTGACGGGGCGCGTGCTCGCCAGCTCCGATCTCCCTGTTGGAACCTCCAACCTTCAACTCTCCGGGCACGGTCTCGCCATCGTGCAATTGACCGCGCCAGGGTTTTCGGATTCGCGTTCGGTGGCGTTGTGCAACAGATAGCCGAGGAGCCAAGGTCTGCCGGAATCCGGCAAACCCCGGCCTTTCCCCACTAGAACCAGTAGCGCACCCCGAGCCCGAAGTGCACGTTGGCCGCCGCCGAGGGCAGGATGTCCAGTCCCGGGGCCACGTAGACGGACGCCTCGATGGGAAGGGAGAAGTCGAAGTCCACGCCCAGCGGGACCTGGGCCCAGAAGCCGCCATCACCACCGGTCCAGGCTCCCAGCCCGAATCCCGCGTACAGCTTGATGGCGGAAATCGGGTGTTGTTGGAACAGGCTGGAGCTGTGCAGCAGGAAGTTCCCGTTCACGATCCAGGTCCCACCTGGGTTGAAGGCCAAGACACCTTCGATGGTCCTGTCCCGACCGAAGCGGGCGGTGATCCCGCTGAATCCGCTGGCACCGTTCTTCCCGTCCGCAGCCCCCAGTTGAAGACCCAGTGCGAAGGTTCCGTCCGGTTGACCGACGACGTCGTCCGCAAGAACAGGCGCGCTGCTTAGCGCCAGGAGCAGAACAGCCCCCGCCAATGTGTTTGTTTTCATTTCAAAAACTCCTTGTGAATCAGGTCTTGAACTTGGCGGCGACGTTGCCGATGCCGGTTTCCAGGTCTGTCCAAGCATCCTGAATTCCGTCTTTTAGATGCTCCCACCCGCTTTCGCTGGCGGTGCCGAGTTCCTTGAGTTTGGTTTTCGTCGCGTCGAGTTTTCGTTCGAGGTCGTCCACCATTTGGGAGTATTTGATTCGAACGTCCGATGCGGAGACCTTTGCTTGCGCTTTCAATTCAGACAATTTCGCTTGTGCCAATTCGATTTCGGCTTGGATCTTTGCCTTGTAGGCGTCTCTGGTGCTCATCTCACTTTTCCTTGATCAAAGGCTCGAAAAGCACGGAAATCTTTTTCCATCTTGCGATCACGAAGACCAGCGTTGCGAATCCGATCCCAATTGCCGCCAATAGGGACAACAACTTACAACAGCAGTGGTGCTCATGGGTACATGAATCCATTTTGTTTCCTTCAGGTGAAACGCTATCCGTCAAATGTGAAATGCCAAATCCCGAGTCAAATTCCGTATTTGGACATTTACAAGACTTTGCGGCCTTGTATCAGGCGCACTAGGATGATCACAACTGCAATGACCAAAAGGATGTGAACAAATCCGCCCATGGTGTAGGAAGTCACGACCCCCAAAAGCCACAAAACGATCAGAATCACGGCAAGTGTGTAAAGCATATTGTTCCAGTCCTTTTCTGATTATTCCGAGGACTAGTATACAAGGCACGAGAACTCAAATTCGACTCGAACCCATATTTATTTTTTCCTTGGAGCCAAAGTTCAGAAAAGCTACCTAGTGAAAAGCTCTTTCCGGGTAGGCTAAACTTGGTTGGAGTCAGGGACCGGTGGGGCTATCCAAGGCCCCCCGGTTCCGTCCTGGGAACCCGAAGGAGTGCGCGCTGGTCGGCCCGACCGACAGGCGCGGCGGTTCCTAGCTTTCCCGTGGATGAAGAAACTTGTCGTGCTGGATTTCGGAGGGCAATACGCCCATCTGATCGCCACCCGGATCCGCCATCTTGGCGTCTACTCCGAAATCCGTTTTCCCGGGTCCGCGCCGGAAAACCTGGGCGACGTGCGCGGGGTGATCCTTTCCGGCGGGCCGTCCTCCGTCTACGACGCCGACCGCCCCGATTTCGATGCGCGATGGCTTTCCGTGCCGGTGCCCGTGCTGGGTCTCTGCTACGGCCACCACACCATCAACCAGGAGCTGGGCGGCCATGTCCGGAAGGGCGAGGTCCATGAATTCGGGCCAGCGGATCTGAAGCACGACGGAATGTCCCCGCTGTTCACGGGGATTCCTTCGCCCACCCGGGTGTGGATGAGCCACGGCGACGAGGTGGACGTGCTCCCCAAGGGGTTCCGGGTCTCCGGCACCACGATCAACTGCCGCCACGCCGCCGTGGAGAACGTCCCCTCCCGCCGGTTCGGACTCCAATTCCACCCCGAAGTGGTGCACACGGTGCAGGGAGAGAAGATCCTCTCCAATTTCCTGGACTTCTGCGGCTTCCGCAGGGAATGGAACATCGGCGACTACGCTGCGGCCCTTTCCGACAAGATCCGTCTGCAGGCGCAGGGGCGGAAGGTCTTCCTGCTGGTCTCCGGCGGCGTCGACAGCACCGTGGCCTTCGCTCTCCTGAACAAGGCGCTGGGCCCCGGGCGCGTGCTGGGCCTGCACATCGACAACTGGCTGATGCGCGAATCGGAATCGGCCGGTGTCATGGAGTTCATGAAGAAGGAAGGCTTCGACAACCTGCGCGTGGCCGACGCCACGGACCTCTTCCTTTCGCGCCTCGCGGGGGTCTCCGAGCCGGAGAAGAAGCGCAAGATCATCGGCGACACCTTCCTGGACGTCCAAGCCGAGGAAACCGCGAGGCTGGGCCTGGACCCGGACGAATGGCTCCTGGCCCAGGGAACCATCTACCCGGACACCATCGAGTCCGGAGGCACCGCCAACGCCGCCACCATCAAGACCCACCACAACCGGGTCCCCGCCATCCTGCGGCTCATCGAGGCGGGACGGATCCTGGAACCGCTGGCCGAGCTCTACAAGGACGAAGTCCGCGCACTGGGCGAGAAGCTCGGGATACCCCACGGCCTGGTCTGGAGGCACCCGTTCCCGGGTCCGGGCCTGGGCGTGCGCCTCCTGTGCCAAGGCCCCGACGCGCCCCGGACATCGCCGGAATCCGTCCAGGCCGCCGGCGTGGTGGCCGCGGCGCACGGGTTCGGGTTCTCGGCGTTGCCCGTCCGGTCCGTGGGAGTCCAGGGCGACGGTCGCACCTACGCCCAGCCCGCGGTGCTGCGCGGCCTCTGCGACTGGAAGAAGCTGGAGACCGCGGCTGTCGAGCTGACCAACAGGGTCCGAGCCTTCAACCGGGTGGTTTGGCAGGTGGCCGGAGCGACGGATTTCGTCGGGCACGAAGCCTTCTCGACGCGCGGTCGACTGGAACTGTTGCGCGCGCTCGACTCGGAATCGACGCGATGGCTCCAGAGCATCGGGGCCTACCAGACCGTCTGGCAGATGCCGGTGGTGCTCCTGCCGGTTCTGGCGGGAGGCAAGGAGGTCGTGGTGCTGCGGCCCGTCATCAGCCGCGAGGCCATGACCGCGAGTTTCTGGGAAGCGCCGGAAGCCCCTTTGCGCGAACTCGCCGGCAAGCTCCTGGAACTGGGGGCCGGGGCGGTGCTCTACGACTGCACCCACAAGCCGCCGGGGACCATCGAGTGGGAGTGAATTTCGCGCCCACCGCGGCCGCGCGCGGGCGTCACGACAATTCCCGGGAACGCGTGGTGCTGGTGGGCGTGAGCACGCGGGCGCAGGATCCGGCCACCACCGCCCAGCACCTGGCCGAATTGGAGAGACTGGCCTTCTCCGCGGGCGCCGAGGTCGCGGGAGTGCTGGTGCAGAACCGCACGACCTTCGATCCCGCCACCCTTCTGGGCCAGGGCAAGGTGCGCGAACTGGCGGAACTCTGCGAAGCGAACAACGCGGACAAGATCGTTTTCGACGACGACCTGTCTCCAGGACAAGCCAAACGCCTGGAGGAACAGACGGAGAGGTTCATCCTGGACCGCTCGGGCCTGATCCTGGACATCTTCGCGCGCCAGGCCCGCACCCGCGAGGCCAAGCTGCAGGTGGAGATCGCCCAGCTCGAATACCTGATTCCCAGGCTCACCAGGATGTGGGCCCACCTGGAGCGCCAGGGCGGCGGCATCGGGACGCTGGGGCCGGGCGAGACGCAATTGGAAACGGACCGCCGCATCGCCCGCACGAGGCTCGCGAAGCTGCGCCGGGAGTTGGCGGACCTGGAGACCAGCCGCACGGAGCAGGGGAAGCGCAGGCGCAGCGACGCGTTCTCGGTGGCGCTGGCCGGCTATACCAATGCCGGGAAGTCCACGCTGCTCAACGCCCTGACGGGGGCCAAGGTGCTCGCTCAGGACCGGCTGTTCTCCACCCTGGACGCCACCACCCGCAAGCTCTGGGTGGGAAACGACGCCCCGGAGTGCACGCTTTCCGACACGGTGGGCTTCATCCGCAAGCTCCCCCACCACCTGGTGGCGTCGTTTCGCAGCACGCTGCGCGTGGTGGACGAAGCCGACCTGGTCCTGCACCTGGTGGATGGGTCGGACAGATTCCGCGACGATGAGATGCGGGTGGCCCGCGACCTCCTGGACGAACTGTGCGGCGACACCCTGCCCCGCATCGTGGTCTTCAACAAGGCAGACCTCCTGGACGGCCCCGACCGGGAGAGCATGGCCATCCACTTCCCGCACGCGCTGAGCGTGTCTGCGTCCACCCGCGAAGGCTTCGACACCCTGCGCGCAGCCATCCACGGGGAAGCCCTGGCCTGGAAGCGTTCCCGCACCGCCAAGGCCGACAGGCAACTGGAGCAGGCGGTGGAGAACCTCGACTGGAACGCGGCATGAAAAAGCTCTACCTCCTGGGCCACCCGGTCTCCCACAGCCTCTCCCCCCTCATGCAAAACGCCGCCATCCAGCACTTCGGCCTCGACTGGCGTTACGAAACCCTCGATGTCCTCCCGGAAGACCTAATCCTCACCCTGGAACGCCTCGAAGCCGACGAAAACGTCATCGGCTGCAACGTCACCGTACCGCACAAAGTGGCGGTGTACGAGTGGCTCATAGCTGGAAATCGGCGCATTTACACCTACGCGCAATATGCCAAGGCAGTGAACACTTTGGTCCGCCAGCCCGATGGAAAATTTGGCGGGGACTCCACGGACTTCCAGGGAGCCCGTGACGCCTTGCTGAAAAATGGGCTTGGCATAAGCCCCAATCCAAATCGCAACTTGGATCGCATTCTCACGGAATTCGATATCGCGATTCTCGGGACGGGAGGCTCTGCTCAGACCTTGGCCTTCGGCTTTGCACAGGACAACACCTTACCAAGATCACTGACAATTTTCGGTCGAGATGTCGAAAAAGCACGGAATTTGGCTAGAGAAGTCCGCAATCGATCTCCCGCTGTTGGACTCGGAGACATTGAAGCCCCCATCCCCACGACAGCCAGGGATCTTTCGGAATTTCCTGATTGGGTTCCTTCCGGACGATCCATCGTGATCCAAACAACAACCGTTGGACTGTCCACTGGAAACGACGCTGGCCGGACCCCTGTTCCCACCGGATCCGTTGGGATGGATCAGATCGCCTTCGACCTCGTCTACAAACCGCACGACACTCTATTTCTGATGGATGCTGCCAAGAATGGCGCAACCGTAGTCCACGGCATCAACATGCTCTTGGGCCAAGGAGTCCTCTCGCTCCAACGGTGGATGAACGCGTACGATTCCGGCATATTCGACTTCAACATGACCGCCGACGTCATGCGCAGCGCCCTGGGCGTCTAGCCCACCTCACCCCCATTCCCCCTCTCCAACAAGTGGAGAGGGGCCCGCTTCGTTTTTCCCCTCTCCACTTGTTGGAGAGGGGATACCCTCGCCTCCGGCGAGGGAGGGGTGAGGTGGGTGAGGCGCGCAGTCTCCGGGGGAGCCGGGCAGGCGTCCCCCGTGCATCGGCACGGAGGGAGACCCACGAAAGTGACAAAACCTCCGGTAGGAATTGGCATCTTTCCCCGGATCATGTCCGACCGCTCCTGCCCGACCCTTCGGCCCGCTCCGTGACGCTGCACCGGCACGTCTGGTTCACCGGATTCATGGCCACGGGCAAAAGCCGCCTGGGCGCGCTGGTGGCCGAGAGGCTGGGTGTGCCCTTCGAGGACACGGACCACTGGATCGAGGCCAGGCACCGCAGGACCGTGCAGGAACTGTTCGGAGAACTGGGTGAGGCCGCCTTCCGGGAAATCGAGATGGAAGCCATCCGTCATCTCAGCGCGGAAAGTCCTCGCGTGATCGCCTTGGGCGGCGGCAGCCTCATCCACCCCGAGGCATTGCCCCTGATCCGTTCGGCGGGGATCCTGGTTGGCCTCTGGGCCCGTCCCGAGACCATCTGCCAGCGCGTGGGCAAGAAGGAGAACCGGCCTCTCCTGGCGGGCCTGGACCCGGCTTCGAGGCTGGCCAGGATCAACCACCTGATGTCGGATCGCGAACACCTGTACGCGCAGGCCGACTTCCGGATCGAATCCTCCGACGAGCAAGGCCGCGAGGAGATCGCCGAGCGCATCCTGGAGCTCTTGGATCCATGGGCCTCGAAGGTCGCGACCGTTCCGCTGGGTCCGCGGAGCTACCCGGTCTTCTCCGGATCCGGCATCGCCCGCAACCTGCCGGTGCTGTGCAGGAGCATCGGGCTCGTCGGGAGGCCCTTCGTGGTCACCGACCGCAACGTCCTGGCCGCACGCGCCTCCGAGATCGAGGCCTGGAAGCGGGAGTGGGGGCAGGACCTCCCCGTGTTCGCCTTCGAGCCGGGCGAGG
This sequence comes from uncultured Fibrobacteria bacterium, assembly GCA_964469025.1. Taxonomy (GTDB): domain Bacteria; phylum Fibrobacterota; class Fibrobacteria; order UBA5070; family UBA5070; genus UBA5070. The sequence goes on along the minus strand of CAYXXL010000002.1, from coordinate 25,063 downwards.
AGCACAAGACCCTGGGGGATCTGGAAGGCCTGTTCACCTTCCTCCTGGAGCGAAAGGCCGACCGCAAGGCGTTCCTGGTGGCGTTCTCCGGAGGGGTCGGTGGCGACATGACCGGGTTCGCCGCGGCCTGCTACCTCCGGGGCATCGACTTCGTGCAGGTTCCCACCACCCTGCTCGCCATGGTCGACAGCTCCGTGGGCGGGAAGACCGCGGTGGACCATCCGCTGGGGAAGAACATGATCGGGGCGTTCCACCAGCCGCGGCTGGTGCTCGCCGACAATTCCTGTTTGGACACCCTGCCAGAGCGGGAATACGTGGCCGGCCTGGCGGAGGTCGTCAAGCACGCCGTGATCCGCGATCCCGATTTCTTCGCCTGGCTCGAGGCCGACACAGCGGCCATCCGCGGTCGCGAAGCCGGGGCGGTGTCCCGGATCGTCTCCACCTGCTGCTCCATCAAGGCGTCCATCGTCGCCGGAGACGAGCGCGAGGAAGGCGTGCGCGCCCTCCTGAACCTCGGACACACCTTCGGGCACGCCCTGGAGACCCTTTCCGGCTACGGCGCGCTGCTCCACGGCGAGGCGATCGCCCTGGGAATGCTCTGCGCGGGCAGGCTCTCCAGGGAGCGCGGGCTCTGGACGGAGGCTGACGAAATCCGTCAAAGCACCCTGATCCGGGAACTGGGTCTCCCGGTCCGGATCCCCGCCGGGATCTCCCTGGACCGCGAAGCCGCCTGGGACGCGATGGCCCGCGACAAGAAGGCGCGGTCGGGCCGCGTCCGGTTCGTGCTTCCCACCGCCATCGGTTCGGCGATGGTGGTCGAGGACGTCCCCTCCGAGCAAGCCGCGATCGCCTGGTCGGCGATCGGAGCCTGAATGTCCATCCTGGTCGCCGGCACGACGGGCTCGATCGCCCACCACCTCATGGAACTGCTGCCCCGCGAGAGCGGACCCCTGGTGGCAGCCGGCCCGGTCCTGCCGGCCCCGGAACAGCAGCGCGCGGACGTGCAGTACGTGCGCGCCGACTTGCGCGACCCCGAGGAGGCGCGCCGCCTCTTCGAATTCCACCAGCCTTCCCAGGTGATCCATCTCGCCAGCCGCTGGTCGGTCCGGTCCGGCGAGGAGGATCCGGAAGAAGCTCTCCTGGGCAACGTGGCATTGGCCCGCAACGTCCTGGAAGCCTGCCGCCGCCATTGCCCCGGCGCCCGCATCCTCTTCCAGAGTTCCGCCGAGATCTACGGGCTGGGGCCGTTGGGAAGGGGCGCGGAAGTGGCCCGGACCGAGGACGATCCTCTGCTTCCGCTTTCCACCATGGGGGCGAGCATGGCCTGCGGCGAGATCCTCGCGCGCCAGTACGTGCTGGGGCACGGTCTGCGCATCGTGGTGGCGCGCCTCTTCAACACGGTGGGGCCCCGGCTCTCCAGGCAGTCCCTGGCCGGCGAGATCGCCTGGCAGCTGGCGCGGATCCGGGTCGAACGGGGAGAACCCGTGCTGTACACGGGGGACCTTGAGGTGGAGCGCGACTACGTGGATGTCCGCGACGTGGCGCGCGCGTACGTCCTGCTCCTGGAGAAGGGCGAGCCGGGCGAGACCTACAACGTCGCCTCGGGCAAGACCGCGACCGCCCGCCAGGTGGCCGAGGAGCTGGTGCAGCTCTCGGGTGGTGGCGTCGAGGTCCGCTTCGATCCGCGCCGGGAACGAAGCGCCGAAATCCCCATGATGCTGGGAGACCCCGGCAAGATCCTCCTGCACACGGGGTGGCGTTCGGCCATCCCCCTGCGCGAATCCCTCAAGGACCTCTGGAACGAACGGCTCGGGCAATTCCGCCTGGAGCGGAAAGGATCCCGATGTTGAGCATCTGGCTCCACCACGCCACCCATCTCGCCCTCTTCGACGGACGTCTGTTCCGGGCGGGGGCCGCGGCCATCGCCGCCTCGACGCTGGTGTTCCTGCTGATGCCCTGGTGGATCCGGTTCCTCCACCGCATGGACGCCACCTCCGATTTCGCAGGGACCACCCACGCTTCCCCGCCGCCCATCATGGGCGGGCTCCTGCTGGTGGCCGTGGTGCTGGTGGTCTCCCTCCTGTTCGCCATCCCCAACATCCAGGTGCTGGCCATCCTGGGCATTCTCGCGACCTACGCCGCGGTGGGGGCGTTGGACGATTTCGCCAAGATCCGCACCAAGCGCAGGATCCGCCTGGGCAAGGCCTCCAAGCAGAACTGGATGGACAAGGCCGACGGCATTTCGGCAAGGCTGCGGTTGGCGCTCTACTTCGGGATCTCGCTTCTGGTTTCCTGGGCCGCCTTCCGATACGTGCCGCACCTTCAGGCCGCCACCATCGCCATTCCCTTCGTCAAGCCCAGCCTTTTCCAGCTCCACCTCCCCGGCTGGGGCTTCGTGCTGTTCATGTCCTTCGTGGTCACCGCGACCGCCAACGGCGCCAACTTCACCGACGGCCTGGATTCCCTGGTCTCCGTTCCCCTCGTGACTTCGGCGCTGTTCACTGGGACCGTGGCCTACATCTGCGGAAACGCCGTGTGGTCGCACTACCTGCTCCTGCCCCACCTGCCCGGGGTGGACGAACTCCTCGTGGTGGCCGGGGCCATGAGCGGCGCCCTGATGGCCTATCTCTGGTACAACAGCCCCCCCGCCGAGATCTACATGGGCGACTCGGGCTCCATCGGCTTCGGCGGGGCCATCGGGATGATGTACGTGTTCTCCAAGGCGGAGCTCTTCCTGCTGGTGGTGGGATTCGTGTTCCTCGCCGAAGCGCTTTCTGTGGCGCTGCAGATCGGGTGGTTCAAGGCGTCGGGAGGCAAGCGCCTATTCCGCATGGCCCCGGTGCACCACCACTTCCAGAAGGTGCTTGAAGACAAGTACCGTCGTCGCACCGACGCCAACTCCAAGATCATCTGGCGCTTCCACCTGGTGTCCCTGTTCATGCTGCTGGTGGGACTGGTCATCTTCTTCAAGGTGCGCTGATGGAAGCCCGCCTGCGCGCCGCCGGCCAGGAACACCTGCTGGAGCACCTGGGGAACCTGCAACCCGACCGGAAAGCCGGTTTCCTCAGGGAACTCGAAGGGATCGATTGGGGCCGGGTCCGGGCCATGCACCTGTTTGCCGGGCCGGCCGCGGAACATCCCGCGCCGACGGAGCTTTTTCCCGTGCGCGCGAGCGAACCGACCCTGGACCGGCGGTCCTCGTTGCGCGAAGCGGGCCTTTCCCTTCTCGCTTCCGGTCGGGCGGCGTTCGTCCTCATGGCGGGAGGACAAGGCTCGCGACTGGGATACGACGGCCCAAAGGGGGCCGCTCCCCTGGGACTTCCCGGAAACCTCGCGTTGTTCGAGATCGCCGTGCGCCGCCTCCTCCGCCTGGAAACGCTCTCCGGCTCATTGCCGCCGTTTTCCGTCATGACCGGGCCGGACAACGACGAGGCCACGCGCCGCTGGTTCCGGGAACGCCCGGGTCCGCCGCTTCCCGAGGGCTGGCCCTCCTTCTTCGTCCAGTCCTCGGCACCCGCCTTGGACGACGCCGGGCGCGCTCTGCTGGGCTCGCCGGGAAGGCTCGCGCTGGTGCCGGACGGCAACGGCGGGATCTGGGAGCGCCTGCGCGACACGGGTATCCTGTCCTCCTGGAAGACGAGAGGGATCGATTGGATCCATGTCGCCGGTGTGGACAACATCCTTTCCCTCCCGTGCGATCCGGTCTTCCTGGGCTTCGCGGCCTTTGCCCGACAGCCCTTGTCCTGCAAGACCGTCCTGCGCACGGATCCTTCCGAGAAGGTGGGCGTCTACGCCCAGGACGCCCGGGGACGGCCCAGGGTGGCCGAATACACCGAACTGCCCGCCCGGACGGCCTCGACCCTGGACGCCGACGGACTTCCCGTCCACCGCGAAGCCAACATCGCTTCCCATCTGGTCCGGCTGGACCTGGCGGAATCCTTCGCCGACCTGGAGCTTCCATGGCATCTGGCGCGCAAACGAATTCCCCATGTGGACCCCGCCTCCGGCGAGGACCGCTCCGGCGAGATCGGCTGCAAGTACGAACGGTTCCTCTTCGACGCATTCCCCGCCTCCCCGGGGATTTCCCTTCTCAGGGTGAGCCGAAAGAGCGAGTTCGCTCCCGTGAAGAACGCCGAAGGACCCGATTCCCCCGCCACCGCGCGAAAGGCGCTGGAGGACCTCCACGCAACCTGGCGCGAACGGTGGGGAGAAACCGTCGGCGCAGCTTGGGTGGACCCCATGGAGAGCTTCGACGGCGAACCACCGGCGTCCGGTCGGGAGAGGAGCTAGCTTCTCAGCCCATGTCGAAGGATCTGGCCGACCAACTCGGGGAGCTTCCCCTCTTCGCCGCCCTGGGACGTGCACCGCGAGAGGCGATCGCCCAGGTCAGCGAACTGCAGAACGCGTCGCGAGGCGAGATTCTCATCCGCGAGGAGGAAGTCGTCACTCGGGGCTTCTTTGTCCTGCTGGAGGGCAGCGCTCGCGTGGCCATCACAGGTGCCGAGGGTCGCGAAGCGGTCCTCGCCTTCCTGGAGGAGGGCGATTTCTTCGGCGAGATGTCCCTGCTGGACGGCGACCCCAGATCCGCCACCGTGCGGGCCGCGACCGATGTCCGGTTGCTGCTCTTGCGGCGCCCGGTCTTCCTGGATCTGGTGCGCCGATTTCCGGAAATCGCCATCGGACTGCTCACCGAGCTCTCGGGAAGGCTCCGGAACGCCAATCGCAAGATCAGCGCGCTGGCCCTTTCTCCCGTCTACGCCCGGGTCTCCGGTGCCCTCCTGCAACTGGCCGACCTGCGCGGGTTTCGCGTCCGCGGGCTGATCGTGATCCACGACCGGCCCACCCAGCAGGAGATCGCCGACATGGCCAACACTTCCCGGGAAACCGTTTCCCGGGTGCTGAGCCAGATGCAGAAGGAAGGAATCGTCAGCGTGGAGGGCCGGGATCTGGTGCTGAATTCGGAAGACAAGCTCCGGGGAGAACTGTGAATCCGTCCATCCAACGCATTCTGATCCACTTGGCCCTGGCGGCCGCCACCATCGCAAGCCTGGGTGCCATCGGCTGGGTGGCCATGGACGCCTGGATCATGCCCCACGTCGCGCGGGAGGGCTGGCCCGTGGTGGAAGTCCCCGAGGTCTCGGGACTCTCCCTGGAGCAGGCGACCAGGAAATTGGTCGATCTGGGCCTGGAGCCCACCGTGGATCCCGAACGACGCCGCGCGGACCGGATCGGCCCCGACCTTGTCGCGGTGCAGCGCCCGGCGCCCGGGGACTCCGTCAAGAAGGGGCATGTGGTCCGACTCTGGCTGTCCGCCGGTGCCACCACGGTTCCCGTCCCCGATGTGGAGGATCAGGACTCGTCGGAGGCGGTGACCCACATGCAGGAAGCGGGTTTCCAGGTTTCCGACCTCGACTACGTCTCTTCCAACCGCGTTCCCGCGGGCCATGTCCTGCACTCCGACCCCATGGCCGGCACGTTGCTGACACGCGGAAGCTCGTTGGAACTCGTGCTCAGTTCCGGAGCGGATCCGGACTCCGTCGTCGACACCTCCCGGACCGCGACTCCCAAGGTCGCTCCTCGTACTTTCTAGGGACGAATGACTTCACGCATCCTATTGGTCGGCACGTTCGGCCTCTGCCTCGCTTCCTGTGCCAGCCGCAACGCTGGATCCAGGCAATTGGCCTCCCAGACCGCCGAGGAAGCACGCGAAGGCTATTCCTCCCAACAACGCCTGGAGATCGCGCACGAGGCCTGGCTGCAGGCCTTGGCCCTCGACCAGGAGGGCCAACCCCAGTTGGCTCTGGAGGCGGTCCAAGCGGCGGCATTCTACGATCCCGACAGCCGCTGGCTGCAGGTGAATCTGGCCCGTCGTCTCCGCGATGGCCGACGCTCCATGGAGGCCTTGGCGGTGTTGCGCCGAGCTTTGAGGTTGGACGGGGAAGAGACCGCCGAGGAATGGGAGCTCGCGGCAGGTCTCTGGATGGAGACCGGCGCGCGGGATTCCGCCTTGCACGCGTGGAAGAAGGTCCTCTCGCTGGACCCCCATTCGCGGGAGGCGCTCATGGGCCTGGCGGGGATGACCGAGGCCGAGCAGCCTGCCGAAGCGGCGCGATTGTTCGGGCGGCTGGCCGAGGAGTACGGTGCCCAGGCCGCGCCCATCGTCGAGCGCGCCTCCGCCCTCTGGATGCGCGCCAACCTGTCCGATTCCGCCATGGCCTTTCTTGAAAAGAGATGGCAGGAATGGCACAGCCCCGCGGATGGAGAGAATCTGGCGCGGTTCCTTCTGGGCGCTGGGCAGGCCGATTCCGCGGCGAACCTCCTGGACAGCTTGTCCGATCTCGCCCCGGAAGATTCGCCACGGCTGGAACTGATGGCCGCGCGGGCGTTGCTGGCGGGAGGGCACAGGAACGAGGCGTTGGAGCGCTTCCGGCGGATGGAAGAGGAAAATCCGACCGACACCAAGATCCTTTCCAGCCTGGGTGCCCTGCTTCTGGACATGGACTCCCTGTCGCATGCCCGCGCCACCTTCGAAGGTTTGCGCATCATGGATTCCACCGACGCCATCCCCTACTACTTCCTCGGGCTCTGGGCGCTCAAGTCCGATCTTCCGGATTCCGCCCGACACTACCTGGACCGTTCGCTGGAACTCGACTCCGGTGCCATAGACACCTGGATCCGCAGGGGAATGCTGGAACTCGAGGACGACAAGCCCGCCGCCGCGGTTTCCATCTTCCGGCGCATGACGGAAAACTGGCCCCGCTTGCCGCAGGCCCGATTCCTCCTGGGCTACTCGTACGCCCGCCTCGCGGAGGCGCGGACCGTCCACGTCCACCGCGAATGGTCGCCCCCGGACTCGGAACCCGAGGCGACCGCGCTTCGCCGTTCGGCGTTGACGGAATTCGACACAGCCCTCGCCATCGATTCCGGGATGCACCGCGTGCACTTCGAGAGGGGGTCGGTGCTGGAGCGGCTGGGCAGGTGGAGCGCCGCCAAACGGGATCTGCAATTGGCCATCCAGGAAAATCCGGACGATCTCAACGCGAGGAACTACCTGGGCTACCTTCTGGCCGACCGGAACGAATCGTTGGCGACGGCCGACTCCCTGATCGAGCACGCCACGGCGGGCGACCCGAAGAACCCGGCGTACCTGGATTCGAGGGCGTGGGTCCGGTTCCGCGAGGGTCGCCTGACGGAAGCGTTGGCGGACGAGGACAGCGCCATGGCCCAAGGAGAGGATGATCCCACGCTGAAATCCCACAAGGCGAGCATCCTGGAAGCCCTGCACCGGCCAGCCGAAGCCCGCTCCCTCTGGCAGGCGGTGCTCGAAGCGGACCCGGGCCGCCCCGAGGCGATCAAGGGTCTGGACAGGACGAAATGACCGCCCGCAAATGGATGGTCACCGCCACCATGGCGTTGGCCGGATGTGCACCGACCTTGAAGAGCCGCCAGGGATTCGAGCTTCTGCACGGCACCGTCGAACCTCTTCCCACCGTGCCTGCGGTACGCGCCGAATGCCGAGCCACCCTGTTGCGGTCCGGCAAGACGTTCCGCTTCGACGTGTGGATCGAATGCGATTCCACGCATGGCCGCCTGGATGCCATGGGCCCGTTCAACACCCCCCTGGCGTCCGTGGTCTGGACCGACTCCTCGTGGACCACATGGCTTCCCGGACAGGGAACCCTGCTGCGCGGCAGCGGATCGACCATGAACCTTCCCGTCCTGGACCTGCGCAATGTCAGCCCCAGGATGCTGGTTTCGGCGCTCCTGGGGCGCGCTATGAGCGTGAAGGGACCCGTTCGCACCCTGCGGCCCGCAAACGGCCAGGTCGTCGTGCTGCCGGGAACCGCGTCGGAGGATCCGGCCTGGGCCCTGCTCCTGGACCAGTCGACCGGTCTCCCTCTGCGCCACCAGTACCTTTCGCAGGGGAAAGAGACCGAAGGAATCGAATACTTCGACTGGAAGGACCGCGATGGGGTCCTGGTTCCGGGGAAGATCGTCCGCACCACTCCGGACGGCCAGATCCTGGAGCTGGTGGTCCGCCAGTGGATGCGGCTCGACTCGGTCCCCAAGGCCCATACTGCCTTGCAAGTGCCTTCCGCCGTCGACACCATCACGGTCGGGTTGCAGGGGAACGGGCGGAAGGTCTTCCGGATCCGGGGTGGAACCGGGACCGATTCCACCGTGGTCGTTCTCCCCACCGGAGGTTTTTCGGGTCCGTCCGATTTCGCCGATCCGGATTCGACCGCGCTGCCGGACGACAGCACGTCCGACGACACCGTTGAAACGGACGACACTCCGCCGCCCACGCCAGTTTCCAAGGCTGTCCAACCGCCCCCGGCAAAACTCTGAGCGCGAACGGTGTGCAGACCTGGGCTTGGGAGGATACCTTGAAACGGAGGGACCCATGCTCGATCTGACCAGAACTGAAGAAGGAGCTCGCGTTTTGATCGCCCTGCAAGGGGTGGCGAACCTGCGCTCCACCGCAGATCTCAAACGGATGCTGGCCGAGGCCACCGAAGATGGCGGAATCCGTCAGGTGGTGCTGGACATGAGCGGGGTCGAAATGCTCGACAGCGCCGTCCTGGGCATCCTCCTGGCCCATCACCAGAAGCTCCAACGCCGTGGAGGGGAACTGGTCCTGCTCTCCCCCAGCGAAGAAATGAACGATCTGCTGGTCATGACCGACTTGGAGCAGTTGATTCCGGTCTACACCAATCGCGAAGAGATTCCCTCGGCCGTCCCCGCTTAGTTCCCGGCCACAGCATCCCGTCCGGTAGCGCTTCCCGTAGGTATCATTGCCCGCCATGAAAGCCCTCCGTATTCCCCTTGGACTGCTCTTCGCCCTGGGGAGCCAGGGAATCGCCATCGAAGCGACCGCAGTGGATACCGCGAACGAGGCGTCGCCCGACTCCTCCGACCAGCCCTATACCTACTCCACCACCGCGCCGGAGGATACCCTTCCGGTTTGGAGCTTGGTTCTTCTCTACACCGGTTCCAGAACCCCGGATTCCCCCCTGCGCGACGCCTGGACGACGGAAGCGACACGAGCTTGGCATTTGGGAAGGTGGGAGCCTTCGGCCAGCATGGGATGGAGCAACTCGGTCCAGGGAGCCCAGGACTCCACGCTTTGGCATCTGGGTTCCGGGGTCGAATGGACACTCTCGGAGATTTGGACGGCTGGAGCCGCCCTGGACTGGTCCCCGGACTTCCACCACAAGGACGACGCCTCCGCACGAGGTGGGATCGCGGGATCGCAAAAGATCGGGGAACACTTGGCGGTCGATGGGTCGCTCTCGGGGGGATGGGACAGGATCGACCGGGGCCGGGTCGAATTGGGCTTGGCAGCGGCACCCGACTTCGGATGGACCCGAGGCAGGTTGGGCGCCGCTTGGAACCGTGGAATTCTCGCGGACTCCGGTGGGTTCGGACCGCGTTCCTATGCGGGGAATCTGGGGTTGTCCGTCCAATGGGCCTTCCTCTGGGGCTCGTGGTCCACGGGACCCACCTGGTGCGCAGACCGTTGGCGGTCGAACGCCACGGATCGGGTCCTTCTCTGGAACTTGGGCTGGAGACCCCTGAGCGGCATCGTTTTTTCCTTCGACCTGTTCCGCTCCTCGGGGGGCGAAGTCCTCCGACCCATGGAAGGACCGACACCGGTGCAGGCGGCGGCCTGGACCACCTGGACTCGCCCGACCGCCATACCCCCCGGCGCCAAGGGGATCCGCGCGACATTTTCCGTCTCCTGGTAGGGATGCGGCCGCAGCCGCCGGATCAGGTCGGCTCGATCAGACTCGGCTCGTAGTCCTCGGGCGCTTCGTAGCCCAGCAGGTTCGCGATCGTGGAGGCGAGGTTCGCGAGCCCCGGCTTCTCCAGGTCGCTGTGGAGCTTCCAGCCCGGAAAGGGGTCGGCGGAGACGAAGATGGCCGGAACCGGGTTGAGGGTGTGGCTCGTCTTGGCCTTCGGGTGGCCGACCCCGTCGCGCTTCACATGGCCCTTCTTGTCGAGCTCGTACATCTCGTCGGCGTTGCCGTGGTCCGCGGTGACGATGGCCACGCCTCCGGCGGCGAGGATCGCCGGGATCAGCCGGCCCAGCTGGAGATCCAGCGCCTGCATGGCGACCACCGCGGCTTCGAACACTCCGGTATGGCCCACCATGTCCCCGTTGGGATAGTTCACCCGCAGGAAGGAATGCGCGCCGGTCCTGATCGCGGCGAGCAATCCGTCGGTGATCTCGGCGGACTTCATCCAGGGTCTCTGCTCGAAGGGGACGACATCCGACGGGATTTCCTGGTAGGTCTCGAGCGTCTCGGAGAACTTCCCGGAGCGGTTGCCGTTCCAGAAGTAGGTCACATGGCCGTACTTCTGCGTCTCCGAGATGGCGAACTGGGTCACGCCGGAACCCGCCAGGTACTCGCCCAGGGTCCGGTCGATGGTGGGAGGCTCCACCAGGAATCGGGCGGGAATCCCGAGGTCCCCGTCGTACCGCATCATGCCCGCGTAGGTCACCTTGGGCAGAGGCCCGCGAGCGAACTTGGCGAGGTTCGGTTCGGTGAAGGCCCGCGAGATCTCGATGGCCCGGTCGCCCCGGAAGTTGAAGAACACCACCGCGTCGCCGTCCACGATCCTGCCCACCGGCGCGCCGTCCCGGGCGATCACGAACCCGGGCAGGTCCTGGTCGATCACCTTCGCCTCGGATCGGAAGGCCTGTATGGCGTCGCGCGCCGACGGAAATTGCCGTCCCTCTCCCAGGACGTGGATCTTCCAGCCGCGGTCCACCATGGACCAGTCCGCCTCGTAGCGGTCCATGGTGATGTTCATCCGACCTCCGCCGGAGGCGATGCGGACGTCGAAGCCCGGCCCGCGCAGACCGGACAGGAACTGCTCGAACGGATCCACGTACTCCAGGGCGGAGGTCTCTCCCACGTCCCGACCGTCCAGCAGGATGTGCACCCGGACCTTGGCGACGCCCTCGGCCTTGGCCTTCTCCACCATGGCCTCGAGATGGTCGATGTGGCTGTGCACGTTGCCGTCGGAAAGAAGTCCCAGGAAGTGGAGCGTGCCCCCGGCCTTGGCGGTGGCCACCACATCCTTCCACGCCTGGCCCTTCCAGATGACGCCTTCCGCGATGGAATCCGCGACGAGCTTCGCTCCCTGCGCGAAGACGCGCCCCGCGCCCATCGCGTTGTGACCCACCTCGGAATTTCCCATGTCCTCGTCGGAAGGCAGACCGACCGCCGTTCCGTGCGCGTTCAGGCGCGTCCAGGGGTACTTCGCGAACAAGGAATCCAGCATCGGGGTTCGGGCGGCGCGGATCGCGTCGCCCTCGTGGTTCTGGGAGAGCCCCACTCCGTCGAGCACGATGGCGACGACTGGACCGGGAGTGGGTTGGAAACGTGCGGACTTTTCGAGTTGCATTTCAGGGCCCTTTGTCTACGGAGGAAGGTGGGGGCTGGAAGATGTTGCTCTCCCACCCGATGGTGAGTTCCAGGCGGGGCTCCCACATGCGCGAGGAGTGTTCGGTCCAGACGTCGATCCTGGACCGTATGGTCCAGTAGGGAATGACCTCCCCGTGCCGTTGGCTGAAAGGCCATGCCTGAAGCCAGATGCCGGCGCGATCGCGGTCCACGCGGTGGTCGATGGAAGTCAGGGCGGAGACGGCGGGGCCTATCGCGGTGAGGAAGGGCGTTTGGGAGATGTACCCGGCGAACAGATCGAACCCGATGATGTCGTCCCGGGACTGCACCACGATGTCCTGGGAGGGAAGGTAGAGCGAATCCCTGGTGTCGTCGATGTCGATGCGGCTCCAGAAACCGGAGATGCGCCCCTGTATCGAGCCGATCTCCTTGAGCACCGACCATTGCCAAGTGAACTCGTCGGCCCAGTTCGAGTTCAACCCGCCGGACAGGTTCCAGATGTCGTTCTCCGACCGCCCCGGGTCTCCGACGAGCGAAATCAGTCCGAAGGGGTATCCGATCCGTTCGTAGGCCAAGCTGGTCTGCAGGAAACTCGTGGGCTGCAGGACCACCCGCACCCCGAAATCCAGCTCCTGGACGATGGCCTGGGAAACGAACTCCATTCCGATGTAGTTGTAGGCCAGAGCGGGAGTCTGCGTCTGGTACATCACTTCGCGCCACCCGAAGTCGGCACCCATCCCGGCATTCCACGGATTGGCCGTCGCCTGGGTTCGGAACCCCATGTAGGCGCCTTCCACGGGGGGAACCATGACGCCTTCCGCCACGTCGGCATGCGCCATCGCCCAGCTCAGGAGGAGAATCACCAGGATTCGACGCGACATGGTGGGTTCAAAGATAGCTAGGGAGCTATTTTCAGGATCCATGCGCATGCCGGACGAACTGGCCGCGAGAACACTGGCCTATTTCGGGCGCGTCCTGGGGCGAAGGCTGGCGGTCCCAGGCGACTTGCGCGACCTGACCTCCCACGACCTCCTGACGCTTGCCGACCGGATCCCCGACGGCTTCCTGCCCGCGCTGGTCGGGCTGCTGAAGGGGTTGGGTCCCGCCGGTTTCGAGAAGTTGCTGGGGGAACACGAAGAGGAAAACCGGGAACTTTCCGACCGGTTTTTCCAACGATACCACGCCTTGGTGCTGGAGCCGGTCCATGTCGAGGAGTCGAATCCCCTGGAGATCTGGCTTCCCCCGCAGGCTTGCCAGGACCTCGCGTTCCTTTCCAGCCGACAGGCATTCTTCCTGCGCCAGGAGATCCGCAACATCAACGAATGGCTCTCCAGGAATTTCCAGCTGGGCCCGTTCCCCGCCGACGCGCAGCTGGAAGCTTGGAACGCGCTGTGGAGCCGTCTGACCAGCGCATGAGCACTTCCCCCTCCCAGCCCGAAACGGAAACGGATTCCGCCCTCGCTCCGCTGTTCAAGGTGGTCCTTTTCGACGACGACGAACACACCTACGACTACGTGGTGGAACTCCTCGTGGACTGCTGCTCGCTCTCCCGGGAGTCCGCGTTCCGATGCGCCGTGGAAGTGGACCTTTCCGGACGGACCACGGTCTTCTACGGTACCGGCGAGGAATGCCGTCGTCGTTGCGACCGGATCCTGGGATACGGAGCGGACCCCAGGCTTCCGCGCTCGAGGAGCTCCATGAAGGCGGAGGTCCAGGGGCGCTGAGGGGCCGTCCCGGACGGAAATCGTCAGAGCGTCCCAGGAACCTCTTCCCTCACGGGACGATCCAACCGAGGTTGATGAGCTTCTGCTCGATGTACGGTCGGGTACCCACCGTTCGCCAGCCCACCATCCGCATCAGGTAGATTCCGGAAGGGGCCATCCCGTGGACCGCCTTGCCGTTCCAACCGACCAGGACCTCGTAGTTGCCCCTGGAGTCGGTCTGGATGGCGCCGTCCAGGTAGGCCTGTTTCACCGCACCCAGGTTCTGGTAGGCGACGAAGACCCCAGAATTGTCGTAGACGTAGACGGCGGCGTCGGTGGGGCCGTTCATCCGGAAAAGGACGAGCACCATCTGCGAGGTGTCGGAAGGCGCGCTCCCGTCCAGCGTTTTCCAGGGACCGCCGCCCTGGCCGCCGTGCACGAAGATCTGGATGGCGGGCTCGGTACCGGCGGGAATCTGGCCGTTCCATTTCCGGACGGTCCGGTAGGGAATCAGGGCCATGTGCGGTGGAATCGGACCCAGCACCAGAGGTCCCCAGGCGGCGGTGTCGCCGGCCCCGTTGCCGGAGGAGTCCAGGAGTCCGCCGGCTCCCGGCATGTCCATGCGGATTCCGTCTCCCGGCGACGGGGCAACGAAGGTGTCCACCAGGAAGGTGGCGATCCTGCGCGTCGAATCCAGCGTCACCTGGTAGGCGGGACTGAACGGATTGCCCTTGGAGCCCGGAACCATGGCGCCCCAGGCGATCCATCCCGAGGTGTCCGTCCCGACCACCACCGGTTCGCTGAAATAGGCGGTCAGGGTGTCGGGCACGCCGGTCGATCCGGAATAGTGCAGCGTCCCTCGCACGGGGATCGGCGGCACGCCGTCGCGGATGGGGAAGTCCGTGACCGCGGAATCGGCCCCGTCGGTGGCCACCATGGAACCCAGGTTGCCGCACCCGGTGGCCGGGCACGAGGTGCTCCCGAAGTCGTAGGGAGGCAGGTGGAATGTCAGGATCCGTCCACCCGAATCCAGTCGGGCGGAATCCGTCGCGGCGACGCGGATGTCCAGGACGCCGCTGTCCGAAGGCCAGCGGAAGATCCAGCTCTCCCCGGAGGCCAGGGGCTGGGTGAAGCGGAGCACGACCTCGTCCGCGCGTCCGTCCCCGTCGGCGTCCAGCATGACCGCGTCGTGGGGCGGTCGGTCCGTTCCCAGCACGATCACGGACTTGGACAGGAGACCCGGCGCGTTTCCGTAGGCATCCATGGTCTTGCCCTCGGGAGGAAACCGGACCGAATCCCCGGGATGGGGGATCGGATTCGCCGCGTCGGGAAACACGAGCGCCATGGCCCCCGTGGATGGATCCAGGGACTCCCCGGTGAAGTCGTATTTCGGCAAGGTGCCGTCGGGTGCGCGCTGTCGCAGCACGTCGTCGCCGGTCTGGAACGGTTGGATGGGCTCGCTCGGCCATACCCGAAGGGTGTCGTAGGCAGTCCCCCAGGACAGTATCGCCTTGGTGGGAACCGGAGGCACGCCATCCCGGATCCGGAACGGTTGCCAGGAAATGCCATCGTTGCTCCAGCTCCCCAACAAGGTGGTGTAGGCGGCGGTCCCCGGCCGTCCCCCCGGAACATCGAGGTTCAGCACCATGGAATCGGGCGACACCACGAGTCCCGGAAGGTTCGGACCGATCCAAAGGCTTGTGTCGGGCCAGGATGCCCGGACTTCGGATTGCGGAGTCCATTTCTGGTGCAGCCAGATCTGTACGTGATCGGCGGTGCCGTTTCCATCGGGATTGGTCCAAATCGCGGAATCGGGTGCGGTGCCGAAGAACACGGCTTGGCGGACGTCGCTGCTGTCCCCCTCGACGGTCTGCACCACCAGCGAGTAGGAGCCCTGGAACAAATCCCGAACCCAAACCTTCCTGGGCGTGCCCCCGGCTCCGGTCATCAGCGTGTCGGCGGGTCCCACCACCCGCAGGCAGGCGGAGTCCGCGCACCACAGGATGCCGGACAGAGGCCGGAGCCGGAAGGGTTGCGGCACCAGCACCACGGCACCGTTCTGGACCTCCTCCACGTCGGTTTCCGGGGTGGATCCGACAATGCCTGTCAAGGCCGCGTGGGAAACGAACACGGGTTTTCCGGAGACCGGCACCACGAAGGTGTCGATCAGGAATCGGGTGGAATCGGCGGCCACCTGGACTCGCACCGTGTAGATCCCGGGGATCAGCCCTTGCATGCCCGCCGAATCGACCTCGATCTCGGCGGTGTCGCCGCGCACCACCAATCCGCCGTACGACGTGCCCAGGGGCAGGTGCACGGGCTCGGCCAATCCGGCCCCGGAGAGCAGGTACCGACCGGCGGCGGGGTTGTCGATCTGGGTGGAAGCGCACCCTTGCCCCTTGGTGAGCGCGCTGGAAAGGTCGTAGACCTGGACTCCCGGGGAAGGGGTGGACTCCACGATGCGGTACGAGGGAAGGTCGCGGAGGTTCAACGATGTCGAGATCTTCATGTGCGACGTGATCGTGTGGCGTTCGCAGAAGAAGAAATCGAACGGATAGGTCTTTCCCGGCGTCAGTCCCAGGGTGTCCAGGGCCACGGAGCCTTCGGCCGCGTTGTGGACCCCGCCCAGGTCCACGACCAGCTTCTTGTTTATGAACGCCCACACGTCGTCGTCGCCGATGAAATCGAAGGTCTGTCCGGGATGGTAGTCGAAGACCGCGTGGGCTTCCAGACAGAAATTGAAATTGTGCATCTTCCCGTCCTGGGCGACGTACTGGATGTTGTGAGGGTCCACCGATACGGGAACGGTGTCGATGGGGAAGTAGTTCTGGTTGTCGTAGCTGTAGACGTCGGTGGCCGAGTTCAACGTCAAGGGGATGTCCACGCATGTGGTGTATTCGAGTTTCGGCTCGTCGTGGAACCATTGGTACAGCGTGGAATCCTGGCAGAGGTTCCCGTCGAGGGAGTCCCGGACCGGCGTATTGTCGGCTCCCAGGGTGGGAAACACCATCCCGTGGGTCACGCCGCACCCCATTGCGTGTTCGAACGCCGGGTCCGTGAAATCGAAATCGCGGATGGTCGCCGGAAGTTGGTAGAGAGCGCACTGGCCGGTGGCCGCGGTCCAAGCCGACCCGACCTGCCAGCGACCCGAGGTATCCGGACCGATGCGCACGGTGTCTCCCGAGGCGAGCGTTCCCGTCGGGTCGAAGGGAACGGTGGATCCCGATCCGCCGGTTCCCCACGTGGTGGCGGCCCCGGAAAACAGCACTGCAGTCGGGCGCAGGTCGTACCTCACCACCTGGAACCAGCCGCATCGCGCCAGGACGGGTTCTGCCTGGACCGCATATCCATCCGCGAACCGGGCGACGGGGAATACCACCGGAAACCGACCGTCCCATGGATTGAAGAAATCCAGGACCACAGCCCTGGGGGATGACGCGAATCCCACGGGAGGACCGGACGGTGCGGGAGCCTGGACGACCCAGACCGTGTCGTTGCGCGAGATCAGCGAATCGAACCGAACCGGTGCGGCGTTCGCTCCGGAGACCGGTCCCGATGCCCCCAGCGACTGGCTCCCCGTCGCCGACAGGAAGCTCAGGTCCAGGTGCGTGAACCCGACCGCCAAACGCGAGTACCATCCCGGTTGCCCCGCCACGGGAGCCATCGGCGACCAGGCCTGGGTTTCCAGCCTGACGGAGGGAGCCTGTCCAGGTTGGCTCCCCTCCCAGGGGTTCCAGAACAGGATGGTGGTCTGCATGGGCCGGCTGTAGTAGACGAGGGGAGGGCCACCCTCCAGAGGATCGGGGACCAGCCAGACCGTGTCGTTGGTGGCGAACAGGGCGGAGGAAAATGGAACGCCCACGCCTTGGCCTTGGCTGCTCGTCCCCTGGGTCATGTAATCGTGCCAGTTGTCGCCCGTGGAATCGCGCGCGGTGTCGTGGATCGTGAACTGGGCCGGGACCTGTGCCGCCGTCCCGAAGTCGTAGCTCCACCAGTTTGGCGAGACCGGAACGAAGGAAGGCCGGGCAACAGGACTCTCGTTGAAGAAGATCTGCGGTGCCACGGGCGCGAGCGATGAAACGTTCGACCAGGGATCGAAGAGGATCAGGACCTTGTCGGCCCCTGCCGCCACCCCCAGGGACAAGATGAGCCATCCTGTCCGGGCAAAACCCAAGCGCATCCAGCTATCCTCCACGGTAGAGCGCAAAATCGATTCTGCACCCATTCCCCCTGCAACTGTCGCGCTGAAATGTAGGCAGCTTCTCCGAATTCACATCGGATTTCCGACGACGGGTCGCTTCGAGGCGTCTGGTGCGCACTTGTCGGCGGACACCTATCTTGCACCTCTCCCATGAACAAGCGACTCCTTCTCACTCTGTTTTCCGGAATCCTTCTCGCCGCCCTGGACATCGCCGTCCTGGGTCCCGCGGAAACGGGTTTGCGCGCGCAATTCCACGTCACACCCAGAGGAGTCAGTTGGCTGATCACGGTCTACGTGCTCGCCAATCTGGTGGGCACGCCTCTGCTCGGGCATCTTTCCGACCGGCGCGGTCGACGCTCCATCTACATGGTTTCCGTCGGGCTTTTCGCCTTGGGCTCCTTGGGCATGGTGTTGGGCCCGAGTTTCCCCGTGTTGCTGATGGCCCGCGCTCTGCAAGGCTTCGGGTCCGGCGGACTTTTTCCCGTCGCTTCCGCGGTGATCGGCGAAACCGTCCCCGCCAACCAACAGGGCCGCACGCTGGGATTGCTGGGAGCCACCTTCGGTCTCGCCTTCCTGATCGGGCCTCCGCTGGGCGGGATCCTCCTCCATTTCGCCAATTGGCGCTGGATCTTCGGGATCAACCTGCCGCTGGCGGCGCTGGTCCTCTACTTGGCCTGGACCAGTCTCCCGGTGGGGACTCCCAGGTCCTCCAAGCTGGACCTGGGGGGGCTTCTATGCTTCGCGGGAGGACTGATCCTCCTCGCGCTCGGGCTCTCCTCCCTCTCCACCGACCAGGCCTTCTTCGGGACCACACGCCTTCCCTCCCTGATTCCGCTGGTCGTGGGAGCGGTCCTGCTCTCCCTTACCCCATGGATGGAATCGCACGCCAAAGACCCGTTGATCCACCCCGATCTCCTCCGCTCCCCCGTCCTGCGCAAGGTCTTCCTGTTGGGGTTGGGAGCGGGATTGGGAGAAGTGGGGGTGATCCTGCTCCCCGATCTCGCGGTCCAAGCGATGGATGTCGCCAAGGACAAGGCGAGCTTCCTCTTGATCCCGCTGGTGCTGGGTCTCACCGTGGGAGCCCCGCTCTCCGGACGCCTTTTGGACCGCGTGGGAGCCCGACCCGTCGTGGTGTTCGGAGTGCTTCTCCAAGCCGGGTGCCTCGCGTCCTTCGGTTGGTTCCCCACCTCCTCTCTCCTCTACGACCTGGCCGGAGCCGGACTCGGGGTGGGGCTGGCCTGCCTTCTTGCGGGGCCGCTGCGTTGGCTGCTTCTGCGCCACTCCCCGAAGGGGCAACTGGCCGGATCCCAGTCCATGCTTTCCGTCACCTACTCGGTGGGACAGATCGCGACCTCTTCCCTGCTGGGCGCCATCGCCGCGACGGGACTGCACGGCCTGGGCCAGAGGCACGCGTTCCTGGTGGCCGGGGCGGCGTCGCTGCTGCTGCTGGTGCCCGCCGCGGGCCTGCCCTCCGGCGTTCCAGCGAAGAGCTAGGGACGCTCCCCGGTCCCCGCAGACAGATTCCGCCTGTGCGGGGTGCGGTGCTCGGGGCACCAGCGGGGGTACACGATCTGCCCTGGCACCAGCCGCACCGGGAACACGGCGCCGCATTCCGGGTGGTCGCAGGTCCAGTTCTGATCGACCGGCCCGGTGTAGTTGTGCAGCACGATCCTGTTCCGGGCCTCCACCCGCTCCAGGAGCCTGTGGTCGGGATTGCGGCCCGAGATCATTTCGCGCAGCGCCCGCTCGTGGTCTCCGTCTCCGGCCCGCTTGCGGGGAGGATCCGTGGCCGCGCGCAGCATCAGGGCGAGGTCTTCAGGGAAAGCGCCCTGTCCAAGTCGGCTTCGAGGGGCAGTTCGGGGTGGTAGCCCAGCCGTGCGAGCTTGACCTGCTGGTCGGGTCCGATGGCCACAAGGGCGGGCACGGTGCAGATCTCCCCCTCGCAGACGCCGTAGGATTTTCCCGCCACTTGGTAGCGGTCCAAGAGGCCGTTCTCCTTCACGCCGGCGGACCGAAGCCAGTGCACGCCCTCCGCGGGATCGTCGTCCTCGACCAAGACCGGGAGGAACAGCACGTTCGGATGCGCCGTGGCCCACTTCTGCAACCGAGGGAACTCTGCCTTGCAGTTGACGCAGGTGGTGCTCCAGAAGGACAGGACGACGGGGCGGCCGAATTCCGGATGCGACGCGTGACGAGCCGAATCCGCGAAATCCCGCAGATTGACGCGCCGTTGCGCGGAATCCAGGCGCACCAGGCTGAACCGCGGAGCGGTATGCCCGGGCTGGACACTGAGCCCGGTGGCGAAGGCGCTCGCGATGGATAGAAGCACCACTGTGGAAAGGCGCATGTTCGTCCCGAAATGTAGCGCAGAGGCATCGGACATCCGGGGGAGTCTACCATCGCTTGACATGTACGGCCAATTACCGTACTTTTTGCGGGAAGAGGTGTCCCATGCCCACACTCGCCCATCGACCGTCGCCTGCGAAGGAACTCAAGAAGGAGCGCATCGAACTGCGGGTCGCCGCGTCCACCAAGGATCTGATCCAGCGGGCCGTGGCGGTGAGCGGATTGACCGCGGGCGATCTCGCCTACGAAGGCGCACGACGGGTCCTGGCCGAGCACGAGCGATTGGTGCTGACGAGTGCCGACCAGGAGGCATTCCTGGATGCACTGCTCCATCCGCCCCAGCCTACCAGCAAGCTGGTCGCCGCACTGCGGCGGCATCGGAAGGTCGTCCGCTGACCCGAACTGCCTTCACCTTCGAGCCGCTGGGCCAACACGGCGGCAAAGGCGCGTTCCATTGCGGAGATCGGGATCTCGACGAGTGGTTCCACAAGCGGGCCAGCCAGGACGAGCGCCGCAACGTGGCGCGCGTCTTCGTCGCCCTCGACGACGCCCAAAGCATCGTGGGCATCTACAGCCTGAGTTCCTTCACCTTGGCCTTCGAGCATCTCCCGGTGGAGATCGCCGCCAAGTTGCCCCGCTACGATGCCATCCCCGCCGCCCTGATCGGTCGACTGGCGCGGGACGAACGGGTCCGCGGCCAAGGGGTCGGCGAGCTTCTGCTGGCGGACGCGATGAGCCGCGTGCTCAAGGCCTCGCAAACCATCGCGGTGTTCGCCATCGTCGTGGAGGCGGCGAACGCCAAAGCCTCTGAGTTCTACCGCGACTTCGGGTTCCGCCCCTTCCCGCTCCATCCCACCCGGCTTTTCCTGCTCACCTCCACGGCCAAGGCGGCCATGGAGAAGGTCTAGCAGTGGCCTACTGCACCAGCACCTTGGAGGAGGCCCATCCATCCGCGGTGCGCACCCGGGTCAGGTAAAGCCCCGGACCCCCGGTGGTCCACCGGTAGCTGGAGGCGGCGGGCATGGCGTGAGCCAAGGTCCGCCCCTGGAGATCGGTCACCAGCACCTCCTGGAGCGGCGCGCTGGAGGAGAGGACGAGGGTGCGGCCCTCGGAACGGGCGGAGAAGCTCAGGGACGCTCCGGAATGGGGGTGGAGGGAGGTGACAGGGGCCAGTCGGGAGACGATGTAACCCAGATCTGCGACAAAAGTAGCATTCAGCTCCCCGCAAGCTTCAGCTATGGCAACATTGGTGATATCGGTTGTATAGCTTCCATCCAAGGCTCCTGGAGCCAGGGCTCCGAAATATTTGTTTTTAGATGGGATGGAATAGGCATCTGTCGGAGATTTCGCAATATTATCGTTCATATAGTAATTTCTGCTGTGAATAAGCCCCGGCTGTGTCTTGTTATCCTCATTCCAGCCAAGCAAATAAGTTTGGTTGGCACTATTCGCGCCAAGCGAATAATCAACCTGATTAAGTATGAATTGATCATTCGCAAATGTGCCCGTTTGCGCCTGAATAAGAGCTTGAAGAAAAGCATAACTCTCTGGCCCACGCAAGGCGCGGTCATTTTGGCAGTATGTTGAGACATTATCGTTACTGGAGCTAACAGTATTTCTTGCGTTACTCAAGTAGGTGGCTAGATCACATTTTTTTGTGTCACTGCAAGTCAACTTTTGATTTATGACATATGTAGCATTGTAAACTCCAAAATAACTTTGGTTCTGCCAATCAGGAGAATAATATCCATTGAAAAGCACGGATTGTGCGTGGGTCTGTGCTGCACTCAGATAGCTCGCATCTTTTGTTGAAAGGTACAATTCGACTTCGGCATCAAGTTTCGCTGCAACGGTCTCAGCCGCTCCACCTAGGCCACCATTGCCGCCGATATTTTGATAGAAATTACCACCCTCAGCATCCGCCACTGTGCTTGAATATGATTGCGCATATTGATAGGCGTATTTTGCATGATTCAGATACGTTGCTCTTCTAGAAGAGTCAGGATCCACTCGGGCCATAACAGCCAATGTAGCAGCACAAAGCGCAGGCATGACTCCGTCCTGTGGGTTAATGAAAATGGGACGAGATCCATCAGATTCGCCCCCCTGAGCAATAGTCAAAGTCGACATATATCCGGCATTCACCCAATACTGATGATCTAGATTTCCATTCCCCTTCTGGTAAACGAATGTATCTGGACTTGGCGTCGCCTTCACGAAGAAATCCGCTTCGTAACGCAATTCGTTCAGGACATCGGGAATACCATCGGGAACACCGTCGGCCATGGTGTAGCTTTGTGCGGCCTTGTAGTCGCTATAATCGCCAGTGTAAACATCCGGAAATCCAGAAGGGAAAGTGGCATAGGCTTTTGCAAGGATATAGGCTGCGTAAAATTGGGTTTGACCGAACATCACATGGTCACCACAATCGAACCATCCTCCAGACACGTTGTGACCAGGGATGCTGTCCTTCACGAAGCTTGAGGGGTATTTGGAATCCTGCAATACCCAGTTCGGACCTTCACCGGACCGCAGGGCACCAAAGTACCGCGTGGCCATCCACAACGCCTTCTTGTACTGATCGGCCGTGAACTTTCCGGTCGCACCGGATGGCGTCGTGGCTTGCCCCGCAGAGAACGATGCCATCCCCCCAACAAATGCCGCGGTGAGGATCGAATTGCGAAGCGTGGCCATGTCGACGAGTCCTTTCAGAACCTGAGAATGCATCCTATCCCGAATTTCACCCGGGGTGGAACCCCAAACAACGGATTCAAGTGTCCGCAATTTAGGTTCGTGTAGCCATCTCCACCGCCGATTTTCCCTTACGGACACCTGCCTCTGCGGTGGTTGGTCGGACAACGCGACGGTCAGGTGCAGAGGAAGACGCGGGAGCTGGAGGGTTCTGGCTCCTTCAGAGGACGCCCCGTCTACGTAGCCCACGTCACTCACCCGCATTTCCGATACCTTCCACCCCTCCCTCTCCGCAGCCCACCTCACCCCCATTCCCCCTCTCCACCGGGTAAGCGGTAGAGAGGGGGCTCGCTTCGTTTCTCCCCTCTCCATCTCTGACGATGGAGAGGGGCGCTCGCCTACGGCGAGGGAGGGGTGAGGCGGGAACGGAGAGGGTCAGGGCGGGTTCAAGACGCAACGGATCGATCCTGGCACAGTATTTGTGCCGCCACAGTATCCATCATGCGATTGAAACTTTTCCTGTATCGTGAACGTCAAGCCTCCTGGAACCGGGTTGGTGAAACTTGCTTGGCGATGTGGCAGCCATAAATTGACACCATTTGTAGAACCCGCAGTGTTATCTCCACAAATCTGCGGATTATCCGCAGGAACCAAGAAGTCACCATAAAGACCAGCTCCTGGATAACTATTCCACCCGGTGTAGTGGTCTCCCCAATCTGAGGTAGCGCTTCGCAAATTGTAGGTGGAGTCCGTCGATCCAGGAGTTGTTGTGACTGCCATCAGTCCACTCCATTCGCTTATCTCCGCCACATGCCAACCTGCGGGACATAGCCCTTGCGCCGGGCTCGGGATGTTTTGCCAGCAGGTGGATGAAGTGTCGCAATCGAGGCCCCGACCCATCGCTGTTCCCCAGCTGTAGAGGGCTCCACGCTTGGGGCAATCCGGTGTAAGGTGACCTCCTGTCGAGTCCCACAAGTTGCCCCCCGCGCACACGTACGCCGTGTCCCCGTTCCTCGGCTTCGTGTACAAGTTGCTCCGCATCCACACGTTCCCGTCGGGCATGCGGCGGGCTCGGTAGCTGTTGCCGTCCAGGTCCAGCACCGTATCCACCAGTTGCAGGGTCTGGAGGCTGGACCAGGCCGAGGTGTCGGTTCCGCCGTTGGCCTTGCCTCCGTTGTCGTGGGCGCGAATGCGGAAGGTGATGCTCGCGGAGGTGTCCAACTTCGCCGCGACGTGCAGCGTCCCGGTGCTGTCCACGCTAAGTGTGGAGATGTAGACGGAATCCGTCGCGTTCGCCAACTGGAGATCGTAGTGGCCGGTCTGGCTCGGGGTGGCGTCGTCCCACATAGACGAGGCCAAAGCGAAGGTCTGCCCGCCCTTCCAGGTGGTCGCGAGCAGGGTGGGCGACTTCATGGTCAGGGTGGGAGCGTGGTTGATGGGATTCACCGTCAACCGGAGCGTGTCGCTCGTCGACGCCCCTTGGCTGTCCGCGAGACTGAAGGTCACCAGGACGGACCCCCACTTGTGCAGGATCGGGCGCATCTGGATGTTCCGCGTGCCTCCGGAAGACGGGACCAGGATGCTGTCGGAAGGCAGGATCGTGCTGTCGGAAACCGTCCAGGTCAGGACCAGGCTGTTCGCGCTGGTCTCCAGGTCCAGGACCGTGGCCGCCCCCACCGCGATCGGCTGGTTCTCCCAGGTGGATGCCGTATGGGTGGGGAGCGTCAGAGTGGGCGGCTGGTTGAAGGAAATGGACGTCGTCTTCCACGCGGAATAGCGATTTCCCGGATCCACCGAGTCGTTGTCCACGGCGCGGACCTGGATCTGCGCCAAACCCGAGGCGTTCGCGTTCCCCGCAAAGGAGAGGGTCCCGGAGGAATCCACCGAAGGGGCCTTGGCGAAAAGGGACGATCCGCTCACCACCTGCACTTGGAACGACACCTTCTGGGATGATTCGCTCGCGGGACCCGCGGAGATGGAATCGATCCACCCGCGGTAGGTGCGCGTCGCGGCGGTGGCCGTGACCAAGAGGCTTGTCGCCCCTCCGAAGGTGGGCGGGTGATTGCGCTCGGCGATCACCACGTAAACGCCCTGTGAGATGGCATCCAGGGAATCGGAGACCTTCAGTACACCCAGCAGGGGCCCGCCGAAGACATCGGTCTTCGCCTGAAGGGAGAAGGAAGCCTTGGCGCTGGCGTCGGGGACGAGTGCGAAGGTGTGCGCGGAGATCAGGGTGGTGTCGGCCGGCGTGAAGGTCGCCACCAATCCGGAGCCCAGGATGTTCTGCGCCAGGATGTTCAGGGTCGTGCTCGAGTCTTCCACAAGCCGGAGGGTGTCGGGAATCCCGGTGATGGTGAGCACCGGCCGCGAGAAGAGCTGGATGGTGAATGTGGTCCAGCCGGAGACGTTGACATTGGTTCCCGTGGAATCCCCGTTGTCGTGGGCCCGCACCCGGAACACTCCTTTGCCGGTCGACTTCGCTTGATAACGCAAGGTCCCGGTGCTGTCCACTACGGGAAGCACGGAAAAGAAGCTCGCCCCCGAGTCCACCACCACCTCGAAGTGGACCTTCTGGCTCGATTCGTTCGCCGGACCTGGAGAGATGGCCGTGATCCAGTTGGGAATGATTTGGGATGTGGTGTCGAAGGTCCGGGAAATGGACAGGGCCCCGGCAAAGGTGGGAGCATGGTTGGGCACGAAGGGTGGCG
>CAYXXL010000001.1:0-40857 GCA_964469025.1 uncultured Fibrobacteria bacterium | reverse complement strand
CGGTCACGGTATAGAGGGCCTTGACCGTATCCGTGTTGGTCACCACCACCACCAGGGAGCTGTCCTGGTCCACGAAGCCCCAGGCCTTCGCCTTGCCCGAGGCGCGGATGGGCGAGACCTTGGCCGCGGAGTCCGCGCTGACGATGGGGGCGTACTTCAGGAGCTTGGCTTGTTCCGCGTTGGTCAACAGGCCGTCGGGGGGAACGATCCAGCAGGTGGGGATGGCGGCGGGCTTCAGGCTGTCCACGGCGGCGTCGGTGACGAAGTACCCGTAGGGAGCATGCATCCAGGCGGTGTCGGCTGCCGCAGGCAGGGTCATATATGTGCCCCTGTTCTCGACCGCGCGGAGCATGGTGTCCGAGTAGTAGAATCCCGGTCCGTACACCCGCCTGGGGATGTGCGCCCAGATGGCTGGGGTGACCCCGGGACGTGCGCTGTCGACCTGGTCGTTGTAGCCGTATTGGAAGGCCTGGGCGGCACGCCGGACGTTGCCGTCGCGACCGGCGACATGGGCGTAACCGATCAGGAACCACTGCGTGTTGTATTCCGAGAGGGTATCGCGCAATGGAATGTGGGCCAGATTGAGCCCGTCGACGAGGTAGCCGTTGTCGATGTTCAGCTTGGCTCCCAGGGGCATGGAGGGTTCCCAGGCGCAGTAGGTGCCGAAGGTCCCGATGAGGGTGCCCGGGCTCGAGATGGCGCGGTCGTTGTCGCATTGCATCTCGATCCCGAAGTACCAGTCCTTGGGGTTGGGGAGCATCCTGAAGTAGCGACGGAAATCGACGCCCATCCAACGGCGCTCGGGGACGTTCCAGGCGCACTGGGCTTGGATCAGCGGCTCCACGCCGGTGTAGAGCTTGATCCTGCGGGCCGTCTGGGAGTAGAAGTGTGCCCAGGAATCGTCCCAGAAGTCGGCCCACCGGGAGATCAGGTTCTGGTTGATGTAGGAGGCCTGCGCCGCGACGGTGCTGCCCGGGACGGCGATGCCGGTGGAGTCCTCGAAGGCCTGGATCACCCGGGGGCTGAAGTCGATCTGGTTCGCGGTGTAGCCGGGCATTCCGTCCACGTAGTCGGCGGCGGCGAGGCCCACCATGTGGGTGGCCTGGCACAGCCGTGCGACGCGTTCGGCGGCCCAGTCGCCCCAGACGCAGGCCTTCATTCCGGCGGGGCAATTGGAGGCGGGAAGGGGCTGGGCCGGGGCGATCCACCCGACATCGGAGCTGGAACCCAGCGGTGCGATGTATTGCCCGGAGTTGTTGACCGGTGTGAGGCTGTCGTGAGCGTATTCCCAGTAGGTATAGGCGATCCAGGAGGGGTCGGTGTTCATGGCCCCGGGATGGGTGGAGGAGGTATCGCCCCAGCGGTTGGAACCCGCCCAGCAGACCGCGCTCATCACCGGAGCCGTTCCCTGGGAGACCAGCTTGTCGGCGCTCGCCCGCATGTCGGAGAACTTGGAGGTGTCGCCCTTGTCCCAGAAGAGCTGCTTTCCCCACTGTGCGTTTCCCATGCCCCAGGGAATGCCGGAAATCGTGCTTTCGCTCGGTGGCTGGTCGGGATTGGGTGCTGCGGCAGGCAGGGTTGCGGTCAGGGCGGCCAGCGGAATCGTGAATTGCATGAAGTGCTTGAGCATCGATTCCTCCCTGATACTGGGGACATCCGCCCCGGCGACTCCACCATATCGACCATACAACGAGCGACTTCAAACGGACTTCGGACCTCACTTGCCTTCAAAGAATCTCGGTTGGAGTGGTTCCGGATCCCAAAGAGGTGGAACCGCGAATCTAATCGTGGGGGAAGGGCGTCGCTGGTGGTTCGGGCGGAGGCGGCGAAATGCAGTGGACTCTCCAGTTCACCACGCCTCCGTGTTCAGCGCTCCAGCGTCCCCCGCGTCACCCCGAGCTGGCCGGTGGCGTTGAGTTCGCGCCAGAGCCCCGAGCCGTCGATCTCCCCGGAGAGCAAGCGGCGGTAGCGGTCCAGGCAGAGTTCCATCTCGGCCGGGTTTTCATCCAGGAATTCGACGCGGAACCGCCGCAGTCCGGCCGAAATGAAGGATCCGGCGAACTCCGCCCCCGTCTGGGCGCGGGCATTGAACACCGTGTTGCGGCAACCCGCGTCGGCCTTCACGGGATGGGCGGCGCCCAAGTGGTCCCGCAGGCGCACCTCGTGCTTTTCGCAGGGGCGGCCGCAGTCGCGGAAGTCCACGCCGTCCGAGAGGAAGGCGCAGAACACGCAATGCTCCATGTGGAACATGGGCATGTGCTGGTGGAGGGTGAGCTCCAGCCGGGACGGGTCCGAGGACTCCGCCAGGTCCAGGACCTGCCCGGCGGTGAGGTCGTAGGAGATCGTCAGACCCTCCAGGCCGAACCGGTCCAGGAACCACGATGCCGACCGTGCATTGGCGACGTTCAGGGAGAAGTCGCCGCGCAGGCGCGTGCGCGGCGAGAAGTACTCCAGGTGGTCCCAGGACCGGGCCAGCACGCCGTCGGCGCCCCCCGACTGGACCTGGCGCAGGATCTCTTCCTCTCCGGCCTTGGAAATCCGCGGAGGTGCCGCCCAGATCTCGCGTCCCGGAGCCAGTTCCCGCCAGCGCGCGACAGCCTTGGGGTAGCGCACCGGAAACTCCAATTCCAGGTACAGTGTGCGCACCCCGAGCGCGGCGGCCACCTCCATCTGCGCCTCGGACCGGACCAGCACCACCAGTTCTGGGGTGGCCGCCGCTGCTGGGGGTCTCCTCGCGGGAACGCGAACCGATTCGGGCCGCGTCGACCACATCCTCGGTCTGCGCAGCATTTCCGACAAGTCCTGCACAGCTTGGCGTCTCACCTCGTTCAGGGAGCGCACGGGAACGATCACTTCGCCGACGATGCACGTCTCCAACCCGACCAGGCGAAACGGCGTCCCCCCCAGGCGCCCGATCTGGGCCTCCAGGTAGGCGGCCTCCAGGGGCCGGTGCAGGGCCGGCTCCAGGAGCTGCGCCGTGCGGGCGCGGACGGTGGCTCCGTCGTCGGTCCACAGTTCCAGGGCCAGGGGTTCCCCGACCCGACCGCTCACGCGGGCCCGAACGGGTCGCCGAAAGGCGAGTTCCCGCGTGTTCCAGGTCTTCTCGAGTTCACGTTCCAAGAGCGGGTCGGAGGTCTTCCAGATCTTCTGGCCGGTCTCCACGCGGCACCAGTCGATGGCTCCGTCCCCGAAGGAAAGCCAGATCGAATCCCCATCCGGGCGGACCTCCCAGATCCGGCCGCCCTCCTCACGCGATTCGGGCCGGTTCGCGTCGAACACCACCCCGTCCCCCGGCTTGAGCGGTGCCAGGGGGCGCAAGGAAACCTCCTGTCCAACCTTCCGGTCGACGGTCCCCAGGAAAACTCCCCTCTTCTTGGGGTAGCGCGCGTGGACCAGGGTACGGTTGTCGATACCTCCCAACCAACCCGTGTGCAGACCGCGCGAAAAGGCCATTTCCATTTCGTAGCGGGTGGCCGCGTCGGACGGTGCGGGAGTCCGTCCGGAGCTTTCGGCGGCCATGGCCATGTCGATGGCCTGCCGGTAGAGCCTGGTGATGGACGCCACGTAGGAGGGCTGCTTGAGACGCCCTTCGATCTTGAACGATCGGATGCCCAGCCGGACCAGCTCGGGCACGAGGTCGATCCCGGCGAGGTCCTGCGGAGACAGGAGATACCTGCGATCGCCCAAATCCACGGATTCCCCGTCGCGCAGAAGCTCGTAGGGCATGCGGCAGGCCTGGGCGCACACGCCGCGGTTGGCGGACCGGCCTCCCAGGGCCTCGGAGGTCAGGCACTGGCCGGAGTAGGCGACGCAGAGCGCCCCGTGGACGAACACCTCCAGCGCGACGGGTTCCGAAGCGAGATCCCTTTGGATGCGCGCCATTTCGCGAAGGGTGTTTTCCCGGGCGAGCACGACCGTGGAGCACCCCAGTTCCCGCGCGAGGCGGGCACCGGCGGCGCTGGCGATGGTCATCTGGGTGCTGCCGTGGATGGGGAAGTCGGGAGAGATTTCGCGGATCAGGCGGCAGACGCCCACATCCTGCACGATGGCGGCGTCCAAACCCGCGGCGATCGCGGCGCGCAGGAACCGCTCGGCTTCCGCCATCTCGGACGCGAACACCAGGGTGTTGAAGGTCAGGTAGGCGCGAACGCCCCTTCCGTGCAGCCAGGCCGCGAGCTCGGGAAGATCCTGGAGTCGGAAATTGTCAGCCCGCATCCGCGCGTTGAAGGACTCGGTTCCGAAGTAGATGGCGTCGGCGCCGTTTTCCACCGCGGCCCTGGCGCAGTCCCAACTCCCCGCGGGGGAAAGGAGTTCCGGTGCGCGCGTCATCCCTTCTCCGTTTCGCCGGAGAGCTTCCGCAGCAGAGCCAGGAATTCCAGTTGCTGCGCGGGCGGAGGGTGGCCGGTCAGGTCGGCCACCAGTCGCAGAGGCGAGGTCTGTGCGAGCCATTCCAGCTTCGGCTTGACCACGTTGCAGCGCTCCTTCAACGTGGGGAGATCCGTCCGCCAGGCGTCGTCGAACTCGAGGATGGCCCGACCCCTCGCGATGCCCCCGATCGCCACCCCCGCCGTTCGGGCGGCCAGGCGGCAGAGCATCATGCGCAGAACCATGGCCGCGGGATCGGGGATGGGTCCGAAGCGGTCGCGCAGCTCCACCGCCATCCGATCCACTTCCGCGAGGGTCCGGGACCGCGCGATGCGCTGGTAGACCTGCAGCCTGGTGTGCGAATCCTCGATGTATTCCTCCGGCAGGAACGCGGCGCCATCCAGTTCGATGCGGGGTTCCAGCGGGGCCTTGGGAGGTTCCGCCCCGGTGAGGCGTTCCACCTCCTCCCTCAGGATGCGGCAGTAGGTCTCGAAGCCGACCGCCGCGGCGAATCCGTGCTGCTTGTGGCCCAAGAGGTTGCCCGCCCCGCGGATCTCCAGATCGCGCATGGCGATGGCGTATCCGGAACCCAGATCGGTGAACTGTTCCAGGGCCTGGAGCCTGCGGCGGGCGTCCTGCGGGAGCCGCTCCAGGTCGGGTACGAAGAGGTGGCAGAAGGCGTGGATGTCGGAGCGGCCCACGCGCCCGCGCAGCTGGTGCATCTGGGAGAGCCCGAACTTGTGGGCGTCCACCACGCAGATGGTGTTCACCGTGGGGATGTCCAGCCCGGACTCCACGATGGTCGTGGAGACCAGGACGTCGAACTCCCGTGCCAGGAAGGCCGACATGACCTGTTCCAGTTCGTCCTCTTCCATCTGGCCGTGGCCGACGCACACGCGGGCCTCGGGAACCGTCTCCTCGATGGTGGTGGCCAGCGCCTCCAGTCCGTCGATCCTGGGGGCCACGACGAACACCTGCCCTCCGCGGCCGATTTCGTCGCGGACGGCTTCGGCCAGGGATTCGTCGTGGTAGTTGCGCACCCGAGTCTCCACGGGCAGGCGGTTTCGCGGCGGCGTGGAGATGATGGAGATGTCCCTCGCGCCGGTGAGGGCCATGTGCAAGGTGCGGGGGATGGGCGTGGCGGTGAGGGTGAGCACGTCCACGTCGTGGCGCATCTCCTTGAGACGCTCCTTCTGCTTGACGCCGAACTTCTGCTCCTCGTCCAGCACCAGGAGTCCGAGGTCGCGGAATTTGACGTCCTTGGCCAGGACCCGGTGGGTGCCCACCACCACGTCCACCTTGCCGTCCTGGACGTCCTGCAGGATCCTCTTCTGTTCCTTGGGCGGCACGAAGCGGTTGAGCAGTTCGACCCGGATCGGCCAGTCCGCGAAGCGGTCCTGCAACGTGGCGGCGTGCTGGGAAGCGAGCAACGTGGTGGGGGCGAGGATGGCGGCCTGGCGCCTCCCCATGACCACCTTGAAGAGGGCGCGCACGGCGACCTCGGTCTTGCCGAATCCGACGTCGCCGCACACCAGGCGGTCGGCGGGGTGGCGACCTTCCAGGTCTCCCTTGACCTCGCTCACGGCGCGGGCCTGGTCCGGAGTGAGGTCCCAGGGGAACGAATCCTCGAATTCCGCCTGGAAGTGGTCGTCCACGGGGAAAGGGTCGCGTTCGGCGATGGATCGTCTGGCGTAGAGCTCCACCAGTTCCCGCGCCATCTCCTGCACCGCCTTGCGTGTCTTTTCCTGCAGGACGTCCCAGGTCCTGCCTCCCAGCTTGTGCAGGGCGGGCGGGTCGCCTTCGCGGCTGCCGTACCGCTGCAACCGGGCCATCTCCGCGACGGGCATGCGCAGGCGGTCCTTGCCGTCGTACTGGAGGACCAGCACATCCACTTCCTGTCCGGCGGCGACGATGCGCTCGATGCCCAGGTACTTGCCCACGCCGTGGATCTCGTGGACCACGAAGTCGCCCTTCTGGAGCGATTCCACGTCGGGAAGGCTCGCCGTGCCCCGCGAGCGTCCCTTGCGTACGCGCCGGGCGAATCGGTGGAAGATCTGGTGGTCGGTCCACCAGGCCTGACCGTCCTGCGCAATGGCGAAGCCCGCGGAGAGGTGCCCCACCGCGATTCCTTCGATCGGGAGGTCGCGGACGAGTTCCTCCAGCCGGGCCGCCTGGCCCTGGTTCACCGAAATCAGCGACAGGCGGATTCCGACGCGGGCGAGTTCGCGCATGCGTTCGCCCGCCTCCGCGATTCCCGAACCCACCCTCTCCTGCACCTTGCAGTCCACGCGCAGCGCGTCCGAGTCGCCCACGAAATCCTCGAATCGGACGGAATCCGTCCTCAGGACGCGTTCCCTCGCCTCCTCCGGAGAAAACCATATCGCTTCCGGTTCCGCCACCAGATGGCCCGTTTCTAGGGCCGACCGATGGGCCGCGACGGCCTGTGCCAGGAGTTCGCCTTGGATCCTTTCGACGCTTCCGAAGACGAAGGCGGCCGCGCCGGCGCCCAGATGGTCCAGGAGGGTCCAGTCCAGCGGCGCGAAGAAGGGCCTTTGCCAGGGCCAACCCAACCGGTCTCCTTCGTCCTCCAGGCGCTGCCGCTCCAGTTCGAAGCGCCGGTCCTCCCCGGGAAAGGCCTCCAGGATCCGGAGAAGGCCGTTCTGCAACGCCTCCTGGTCGGGAAGGCCCTCGTCCAGCGGGAGGATTTCGGCCTCTTCCAGGTCTTGCAGGCTGCGTTGGGTGAACAGGTCGAAGGCGCGGAGGGTTTCGATTTCGTCGCCCAGAAGTTCCGTGCGCACCGGGTTGTCCATCCCGTACCCGAAGATGTCGACGATCCCCCCGCGGACGGAGAAGGTGCCCATCTCCTCGCAAAGCGGTTCCTCCCGGTAACCCAGTCGGGACAGGGAAAGCCGCAGATCGCGCAGATCGGAAAGGCCGCCCTTGCGCACCACCAGGGCCTCGCGTCCCAGTGCGCCCGGTTCCGACAGCTTCTGGCCAAATGCCGCGTGGGTGGCCACCACCAGCGCCGGACCCGGTTTCCGCAATGCGTCCAGGGTGGTGAGCCGACTCTCCAGGGCCGCCCCGAAAGGGCGGCGCCATTCGTAGGGCTTGAGCTCCAGGGTGGGGAAGGGCAACACGGAATCGTCGCCCAGGAGAGCACCGAGATCGTCCCGCAGCCGTTCCATTTCGCGCGCATCCGGGGCCAGGACCAAGGTACGGGCGCTGGTGCCCCGGGACAGGTGGTTCAGGGCGATCGCCACGGCAGGTGCCGATCCGTCCAATCCGGCGACACGGATCCCCGCCGGCGAGGGTGCCAAAGCGCGAAGGGATGGGAACAGTGCCCGATCTTCCAGGAGATCCCGAAGGGTGCGCATGGTCTTCTCTCCTGCGACAGGCTGGATGAGTCGGGAGGGGTTTGAACCCTCGACCCACGGCTTAAAAGGCCGCTGCTCTACCGACTGAGCTACCGACTCGGCGATGCCCCGGCTTCTCCCCGGGGGAGGTGCAAAAGTACACCCAATGTCGCCCGAAAAAACCCCTCAAGATCCGATGCCCAGGGGTCGATGATGATCGCAGGGAACTCCAACCAACCCTGGTTGGACCCGGGAAGGGTCCGACGAACCAGGAGCTCGCCATGTCCATCGAACCATCACAGACAGCGATCCAAGTGCCCCAGGACCCTCCGGCGAGCCTCCAGACAGCTGCGTCCAAGGACAGGAAGGATCCGGCGAAGGGTTCCGCGTTCGGACCCGCCTATGTCCTGGATCCCAGCCTTCGATCGACGGTCCCCCAGGTTTCCGGAACCGTGCCGTTCGTGGTCTCCACCCCCGGCCAGACCTTGGCTTCCCTGCCACCTTTGAAGCCCATGGGTTCCGCATCCCTGACCCAGCTGTCCTTGCAGCATCTGCTGGAGCCGACCGGCGGCAATACCGACGCCGGCCAGTAGTCCGAGGCGCAAAAACTCCTCCAACTTGGCGTGGAATTCGCGGATCTGGTCTCCAATAGGCCGGCCAAGGCCTCCATTGGGGGATTTCATGGATGCCATAAATGAAATATCGGGGATCGAGCCGTTTCTGCTGGAAGGCGAGGGGTATTTCCGGGTGGTTCAAAAAAGCCACCTCCGACCCCGGATCTTCACGCCCGAGATCGTGCACAGCGTGTTGTGCATGGCCTTGGAGAAGTTCATCATGGCCATCCTGATGCGGACGGGGAACCTTCCGGACAACCACACGTTCGCGGATCTCCTGGATGCCTTGAAATCCGAAATTCCCGTCAGCGCCGAGATCGAAGTCGCCCTGCTCACCTTGGACCAGGAGTCGGACCTGTGTTCCTTGGAGATCCGCAAGGCCAGGATCCCTGGTCCCGAGAGGATGCAGGAACTGCTGGCGATCGGTGCGCGTTTGCAGGAGGCGGCCCGCGAAGCGGTGCGCGGCGAAAACCGCTTTCCCCTGAATTTGGAATGAAAAGCGAGTAGCGCATCAGGGGATTCGATTGTCATGTACAGGCCTTGACGGATCCGGACATCGGCTGACATTTCGGTCCCCGGGCGTGGATCCAGCCAAGCTTCAGGCGTTGGCCAGGACCAGGCGCATCCATGTGACCCGGTTCATCAGCGCGTCGGCTTCCTCATGGGTTTGGCAGGCGCAATGGACATGGTCCACTGCTTCCTCGAACTCGCCGCCGGAGAAGGTGAAACCGGACTCCTTCAGGTGCGCGAACAGGGCATCACGGCCCACGCAGCCGTAAAGTTCGTCGCGGAGATCAGGTCTCTCTCCGATCACCTTCAAGAACCGGATCGCATGCGTCACGGCCATGGGTCACCTCCCGTCCGGATGGGGAACAGCAACGCACGGGCCATCGACGCCGGTACATCTGAGCAAGCGAGGGGGATGCCGCCGCAGCCGCCCAGGTCAGGAGGGGGTCGGTCGGGAGCCCGGCTTGACGGCTTGGGATCCCGCGGCGCACAGGGGGCAAGATTCGGGAGGGTAGGTCTCCAGCTTCATGGTCAGCAGACTGGTCAAAGGCTGGGACAGGCTCCACTTCCCGCCGGAGCGGTCCACGATGGCCACCATCGCCACCACCGTGGCACCGGCGGCCAGCGCCAATGCCTCCACTTCCTTGATGGACTTGCCCGTGGTCACCACGTCCTCGCAGAGGATCAAGCGATCGGCTGGCAGGATCTCCTGACCCCGGCGCAGACCCATGATTCCGTCGGTGCGTTCCGCGAAAAGGCTGCGAACCTTCAGGGCTCGGGCGAGTTCGTAGCCCACCAGGATTCCGCCCAGGGCCGGGGAGAGCACGGCCGTGGGCCGCAGGCTCTGTAGCTTCTCCGCCAGGGCCTTGGCGAACCGCTCTCCGTGTTCCGGGTGCTGGAGCACCTTGGCGCACTGCATGTAGTTGGGACTGTGGAGCCCCGACGACAGGATGAAATGCCCTTCCAGGAAAGCCCCGGTGGAGCGGAAGACGTCGGCGATTTCGGCAGCTTTCATGGGTGGCGGATCCTGTGGTGAGCTGATTGGAATCGATCTTGGCTCGAGGATCAGAGCGAGATGGTGCGGACCCGGATCACATCGGGGGAGGCGGCGATCTTGGCCACCAGTTGGGCGTCGATCTCGCCGGCGATGTCGACGATGTTGTAGCCGACCTTGCCGTTGGACTTGTTGACGTAGCTCGCGATGTTCACCCCTGCGGAACCCAGAATCTGGGTTACCGCGGCGATCATGTTGGGGACGTCCTTGTTGATCACGATCAATCGCGTGCGGATGCTCTCGTGGGGGATGCTCTCGCACACCGGGAAGTTCACGGAATTCACCACGTTCCCCAGTTCCAGGTAGGCCTTGAGCTGGTTCACCGCCATGACCGCGCAGTTCTCCTCCGACTCCTCGGTGGAGGCGCCCAGATGCGGGGTGCAAACGGCCTTGGGATGGGCCACCAGGGCCTTGGTGGGAAAGTCGTTCAGGTAGGCCTTGAGCTTCCCCGAATCCAGCGCCTCCAGGACCGCCTTCTCCTCCACGATGGGCCCGCGCGAGTAGTTGACCAGGACGGCGCCGGAGCGAATTCCGGACAGGAATTGGCTGTTCACCAGACCCTTGGTCTTGTCCGAGAGGGGGACGTGGATGGAGAGGATGTCCGCGGCGGCGGCCACCTGGGCCATGGACTTGGCGATGGCTACCGAGGGCTCGAGCTGGTGGATGTTGTCGATGGAGGGGAACGGGTCGAACGCGACCACCTTCATGCGGTGCTGGACACCAAGGTTGGCCACCAGGACGCCGATCTTCCCCAAGCCGATCACGCCCAGGGTCTTTCCGGCCAGTTCGTAGCCGGCGAACTTCCCCTTGCCCTTCTCCACCTTCTCGTCCAGTTCCTTGTCGGAATCGGTTTCTCCGGCGGTCTTGGCCGCGAAGGCGATGCCCTCGCCCAGGTTCCGGGCGGAATAGCCCAGCACGGTGAACACCAACTCGGCCACGGCGTTGGCGTTGGCGCCCGGGGTGTTGAACACCGCGATCCCGGCGGCGGTGGCCTTGTCGATGGTGATGTTGTTCACGCCGGCACCGGCGCGGGCGACGGCGAGGGTGGAGGGATAGCCTTCGGTGTCCACCTGGGTGGAGCGGACCAGGATGGCGTCGGGACCGGAAAGCCCGTCGGCGACCTCGTATTCGGCCCCGAAGAGGCCGAGCCCCTCCGGGCTGATCTTGTTCAAGGTGGCGATGCGGTAGGCCATGTCCTGAATCTCCTGGAAGCGGTGGCAATGACGGAGGCGCAAAGATAGCCTCCGGGGAGGGCTCGCGAGAACGGGGACGCCTCGCTCCTCTCTTCTCACCCCCTCCAATCCTCCCTCCGCAGTCGGTACAGCACCTGCTCCCGGAACGGCGCGCCTTCGGGGCGGTCGGCGTGCAGGAAGAGGCCGGATTCGCGCATGCCCAGGCGTTCCATCACCCGCCTGGACCGCAGGTTGGCGGGAGCGGAGTAGGCGACGATTTCCGTCAACTCCAGGCGGTCGAACGCCACGGAAAGGGCGGCGCGCGCGGCCTCGGTGGCGAACCCCCTGCCCCAATGGGCCGTGCCGAGCCTCCAGCCCACCTCCACGCAGGGCTGGAAGGGGTGCAAGGTGGCGGGGATGTTCAGGCCAGCGAAACCGATGAATTCGGCGGTGTCCTTCCGCTCCAGGGCCCAGACCCCCCAGCCGTGGGCTTCCAGGAATTGCGCACAAAGGTCCGCCATTCGGTCGCTTTCCACGCGGGAGAGGGGGGCCGGGAAGAACTCCATGACCAAGGGATCCGCGTTCAGGGCCGCGAAGGGTTCCAGGTCGGTGGCGCTCCACTGGCGCAACCGCAACCGCTCGGTCTCGAATCCGATCACTTTTCCGTCACGGGGCAAATCCCATCGTTTCGGGACGGCGTCTCAGTCCCTGGTGTATCCCAGTGTCTGCGAACTGTCCCGCTGGTACCATTCGGGCAGCGTGAAGTAGAGGGTATCTGGGGCGCGAGACCAGGAAGATGTGTCCGGGGTGGTCGCCGTTGCGGCCAAGCCGGTTCCCCCGCGAGGCCAGATGTCGCGGCTGGCGGGCGAGAAGACGAGATGCGCGGTGTCGGTGGTGGGGAAGGCCCAGGTTCCATCCTCGGTCAGGACCACGGAAATGCCCACGGCGGAGGAATCCACCGCCCAACGCTCGTAGCTGCCGTCCGAGAAGATCGCCAGGCGCTGCACCAGTGAATCCGAATTGTATTCGGTGACAGACCGCCATGTTCCCACCAGGTTCGGATCGGACGCCGCGGACAGCGACGTGGTGGGCGTGGGGACCACCGTGCAGGCACCGAGAAGAAAGGAGAGGAGGAGAAGGCTCGCGCGCATCGAGCCAACAACGTACAACCCGCTCCAATGTGCGCGGACCAGTAGTTTTCCGTCCCTCATGCCCATCGACCCTCCGTCCCTCCCGACGCACCGCGGGTTCCTCTCCCCGCGCGCGGTGGATGAACGGACCGAGCGCTGGACCTCGCCCCACTACTTCTCGGCGCCCCATCTGGCGTCTCCCCAGGGATTGCTGGCGCTGATCTTCCCCGGGACGGGAGGGCAGCCGCGCGACTACCGCCTTTTGGCCGACCAGGCTTCGGCCCTGGGGCTGCACGCCCTGGTGCTGCGCTACCCCAACGACACCTCCATCAACGAAATGGCAGGAGAAGATCCCGCGGCCCATTTGGACCTCCGGCTGGACCACTGGGACGGGAAGGCGCGCACGGGCCGGGTGGCCTTGAGGCCCGGCGAATCCATCCTGGAACGCTTGGCCGGGGCGCTTCGCCGCCTGGATTCCGAGCGACCGAAGGAGGGATGGGGACGATTCATGGCCGACGTGGACCCCGCCTGGTCGAAGATCGCGGCTTTGGGCCATTCCCTGGGTGCGGGCTACGCCGCGTTGGCCGGACGCCTCCACCACCTGGACCGGGTGGTGACCGTGGGCTGGGCGGAATGGTGCCGCGAAAGCGGGACACCGGCGCGCTGGACCGATCCCGACCCGGACTGGGCGACTCCTGCCGCCTTCCGCTTCTCCCTTCTCCACGAACGCGACGAGCTCGTGCCCGTCGCCATTGGTCGGGAATTGGCAATGCGGTTCGCGGAGGAGGCACGGGAAGAGCGGGTCGAGTCCGGCGATCCACCGTGGGGCAGGGTGCGCAGGCTGGTCACGGACCTGGATCCGTCGGCGGAACACTCGACCCCGTCGCCGTGCCACAATTCGCTGGCGCTGGACGCGTTCACGCCCCGTTGGCCGGACGGTGGCGCGGTTCTGTCGGACGCGTGGACCTGGCTTCTGGCGGGCCGGGCGTGAAGATCCCGATGCCCGGTCCGGTCTGGCGCGAAAGGATCCGTCTCGCGGCCCCGTGGGTCTCGCTCGCGACCGGAGCGTGGAGCGCGTTCTTCGTGGTCCGCCGCTACGAACAGGCGCGGCGGGTCGCGTGGCTGCTGGGAACGATCTGGATCGTGCTGGGACTCCTGGCGCTGGTCCGCAGGGCCTTGCGGCGTGACGACCGCAGATGGATGCGCATCCTGGAAACGAGCCTGACTTGGATCGGTCAGGGCGCGAGCCAGGAGATCCTGTTCTTCGTGCTTCCGTTCTGGATCCGATCCACGACCTGGACTTCCCGAAACGCGCCCTTCACCGCGCTGCTCCTGCTCCTGTGCGGCACCGTGGTGGTGGTGCCGGTCTACAACTGGTTCCTGCGCGACATGCGTGCCGCCGCCATCCACAACTCGCTGGTCCAGTTCGCGGCCCTCGCGTTCCTCGTGCCCACCCTGTCCGGGGTGCACACGCTGGAGTCGCTGGCCCTGGCGGGAGCGCTGGCCGGCGGCGTCTCCGCGGTGGCGGCGCGGTTTCGCGGACCATGGATCACCGTTCCCATCGGCGTCTTCGTGGGCGCCTCCCTGGCGGTGGCCGCGGCTCCCTGGATCGCACCCGTCCCCATGCGGATCGAAGCTGGGGTCTTCTGCTCCGGCATTTCCGGACGCAGGCCTGTCGACACGCTGGAGGCGGCGAAGCGGGGTAAGGAACTCTGGGCCTTCACACCGGTCTTCGCCCCGTCGGGACTGCGGGACACCCTGGTGCACGCCTGGTCCAGGGACGGAAGGGAATTCGCGCGGGTGAGGCTTCCGCTGCTGGGGGGAAGGGCGAAGGGCTTCCGGGTCTGGTCTTCTTCCGCGCTGGTGGCCGCGGGACCCGGGAAGGCTTCCGTGGAGACCTTCACGGGCGAGGGGCAGCTGGTGGGCAGGATGACGATTTTCGTCCCCTAGCGCCGATCCACGGATCGCCCCTACGGGTCCTTCTTCCACCCGAAGTAGCCGTTTTTCCGGATGACCTGGGCGACCTCGGGCGGGACCATGGGGAGCCAGGCCGGATTCCCGCTCTTCAGGTAGGCCAGGGCCTGGCGGGAGAAGACCTTGAGGCAGGCGGGATCGTAATCCTGGACGTCCTCGATCACTCCGCGGTCCAGCAGGTACTCGTGGAGGTGCGTGAGGGGATGAGGCACGGAGATGTCCCTGGCGGTGTGCAGGACATCGGTCGCGGGATCCAGGAAGGGATAGACGTAGAGGCGCAGGTCGTTCTTGAACAGCCTGCCGAACCCCTCCAGGATGCCGCCGTCCAGGTTCTGGTAGAAGGATTCGTCGAACAGCTGCTGCAGGGATTGGGCGCCCAGCACGATGGCGATGCGCTGCTTGGTGAACCGCGAAAGCCAGGCCCCGAGACGGAAGAATTCGGAGTGGTCGGAGATCAGCACCGTCTTCCCGCACGCGGACAGCATGTCCGCACGGGCGAGGAAATCGCGGCGGTCCACCGAGCGGCTCTCCGAGCTGACCAGGTTGGACATGGTGATCTCCATGATCTCCAGCGGTTCCTCCTGGAAGGAGGACTCCTCCCGGAGCTTGGCCATGGCCGCGGACATCATGTCCAGGTTCACGGTGCACACCGGACGGAAACTGCCGCGTTCCACCAGGATGGACCGCTTGTGCAGGACTTCGGAAGGCTGGAGGACCTCGCCCGTCGCAGAGAACATGGCCGCCTTGGAAAGGCCCAGCTGGACGAGCTTCAGGCTCATCAGGCGGTTGTCCACATGGCGGAACTCGATTCCGTTGAACTCCACCATGTCGATCTCGATCCGGGCCGTGGAGAGCCCGTCGAGCATGGATTCGACCAGGAGCTCTGGTTCGTGGGAGAGGAAGAACGCGCCGTAGAGCAGGTTGACCCCCACGATGCCCAGCGCTTCCTGCTGCAGGAGGTTCTCGTTGTCCAGCATCCGCACGTGGATGATGATCTGCGAGGTCTCGTCGCGGGGATGTGCCTGGAACTTCACGCCCATCCAGCCGTGCTGTTCGTTGGTGCCCTGGAAGTTGCGGGCGGAGACGGTGTCGGCGAACGCGAAGAAGGCCGTGGAATCTCCCCTGGACTCCTGGAGGCGGTTGAGGTTCAGGTCGAATTCGTAGTCCAGCATGCTCTGCAGCCGGGGCCGGGCCACGTACCGCTCGCACTTTCCGTAGATGGCGTCGGAGACCGTCATGTCGTAGGCGCTCATGGACTTGGAAACGGTCCCCGCCGCCCCGCCCACCCGGAAGAACCAGCGGACCACTTCCTGTCCGGCCCCGATCTCGGCGAAGGTTCCGTAGCGGCGCGGATCGAGATTCACCCGCAACGCTTTTTGATGGGTTCCGAGAACTTCGGTGGAGGGATTCATGTTTTCGAATGTACCAGAAATCCACATATCTCGATAGTTATCCCCGAGTTGTGGATTTCTTTGTGGACAACGTGGGGTATTTCCGTTGAATCAAGGGTGACTAAATCGCTTATGTGCTAGATGTAGTAGTTAATTCGCAAAATACAACATTATATAGATAAAATGAATGTGGAATTCCCCCAAACCCATCGATACAACCGCATGGTTCATGGGCCTCTCTTGCGGGGGGGAGCAGTGAATTGGTATTAATTGTGGGTGCCCGTGGGTAAAAGCGGGTTGTTCTGGAGGAAATAGGGAGTGTTTTACGGCCACAGCACCGTCGCGATTGACGCCAAGGGCAGGACGAACCTGCCCCGCGAGTTGCGTCGCGAGCTCCCTGCTTCGGCAGACGGCAAGGTGGTGGTGGTCCCGGGTCCAAAGGGAACGCTTTTGCTGTTCGACGCGCCGTCCTTCGAGCGGCTCCTCCGATCCCTCCAATCCCGGGAGCGGACGGTGGAACTGGCCGCCTCCATCCGCCGCATGACGGCGATGGCAGCCACGTCGGAGCTCGACGAACAGAACCGCTTGGGGATCCCTCCGCGCCTGATGGAATGGGCCTCCCTGGAAACCCGCGTCACCTTCGTGGGCGAGGGAGACCGCGTTTCGCTCATGCATCCTTCCCGATTCGAATCCGAGGTCCTGGGCACCGACGCTCCCGGATTCGACGGCTTCCTGGACACCCTGCAGGTCCCCGAGGGGGATTCGTGATCCGCCATGTCCCCGTGCTGGCCGGGCGCATCTCCGCGCTGCTGGCCGAGGGTGTGACAGGAACTGTCATAGACTGCACGCTCGGCGACGGAGGCCACAGCGAGGCCCTTCTCGCCAGGTTGCCGCCCCAGGCCCGCGTGGTGGGATTGGACCGGGACGCAGACGCCCTGCGCGAAGCCGCGGCCCGCCTTTCGCACGACGCGAGGTTCACCTGCGTCCACACGGCCTTCTCGAAGCTGGCCGCGGTGGAGGCCACCGGAGGAGCGGCGGGTTTCCTGTTCGACTTCGGGGTGTCCAGCCGCCAGATCGACGAGGACGAGCGCGGGTTCACCATCCGACCGGGCGTCGCGTTGGACCTCAGGATGGACCGCGGGGAGGAATTCGATCTCCGCGCCGTGCTGACGGAATCCGACAGCGAAGACCTGGGGCGCCGGTTGTCCGACCTGGCGGACGTGCCGCGCTCCCGCACCGTCGCCCGCCACCTCTCCGGGATCGCCGCCACCCGAGACCTGGTGTCGGACGACCTCGAAGCCGCGTTGCTTTCCGCCTTCCCCCGCGGCATGCGCGACCGCCCCCGCGAACTCGCCCGCCTGGCCATGGCTCTGCGGATGCTGGTGAACCGGGAATTGGAGGAGATCGAGGAGGCACTCCCCTCGGCCTGGGAGCGCCTGGCGCCGGGAGGACGCCTGGCCGTGCTCACCTACCATTCCGTGGAAGATCGCCTGGTCAAGGGACTCCTGCGAGGATTGATCGGGGACGACCCCGACCCCCGGCGGGACCTCTACGGAAACCGCCCCGATCGGAAGGGCGACTGGGTGGTCCGCCTGGAAAAACCGTCCGCCGACGAAGTCGCCGCGAACTCGCGGGCCCGTTCGGCGCAATTGCGCGTGGT
This sequence comes from uncultured Fibrobacteria bacterium, assembly GCA_964469025.1. Taxonomy (GTDB): domain Bacteria; phylum Fibrobacterota; class Fibrobacteria; order UBA5070; family UBA5070; genus UBA5070. Next base: position 23,637 of record CAYXXL010000001.1, on the reverse strand, counting down.
GGAGAAGCGCCGAGGCGTCGCCTTGGCGGGAATCCTGGTCGCCATGGTGATGGTGGGCCTCGTGGGCTCCGTGATGGTGGGCTGCGTCTGGCGCCAGACCAGGCACGTGGAGCTGGAGAAGGGGCTGGAGGCGGCCCGCGCCGATGGCCGGAGGCTGGGCGACAGCCTGGTCCAGATGCAGGCCGCCGTCCGCGCAGAGCGCCAGCCTTCCGGGGTGGCCGCGCGGGCCGCCTTGTACGGGTACCGCAGGCCCCTGCGCCAGTTCCGCCTCCCGGAACCGGACACCTCCCTCGCCGAGGTGCGACCGTGAAGGATTCCCGGATCCGCCTGTTGCGGGGACTGTTCACCCTGCTCTTCCTGGTGCTGGCCGGGAGGCTGTTCTGGATCCAGGTGGTGCGCTCGAAGGAACTCCGGGAGGTCGCCAGGGCCCAGACCAGGATGCGACAGATATTGACAGCACCGCGCGGCGAGATCCTGGGCACCGACGGATCGGTGCTGGCCGCCGACGGTCCGGACGGGCGTCGGGAATGGCCGTGGGGTTCGCTCGCGCTCCCCATCCTCGGGGTGGTCGGCCGGGACGGATCCGGCTTGATGGGGTTGGAATACAGGTGGGACAGGCAGCTGCGCGGGACGGCGGGCTGGAAGGTGGCTCGCAGGACCGGTCGTGGCAAGCCGTGGCCCGGCTTCGACGAGGACGGCGACGGCGCCAGGGAAGGACTCTCCGTGGTCACGACCCTGCGGCCCGGACTGCAGGCCGAGGTGGAGAAGATCCTGGCCGACGCCGTCTCTTCGCACAAGGCGGCGGGAGGGGTGGCGCTGGTCCTGGAAGCCGGAACGGGCGACATCGCCGCCGCGGCGTCCCTGCCCGCTCCCGGGAACCGCCAGGAGATGCTCCAGGGACGCGTGGACGCGGGGATCGTCAACCGCACCTACGAGCCGGGGTCGACCTTCAAGGCCGTGACCCTCTCGGCGGCCCTTGATGCCGGATCGGTGGACCTCTCCACCCTGTTCACCGTGGGGCCCTACTGGAATCCGGGAGACGGCTCGGCCCCCATCCACGACGCCCACGCCGAGGTCGGCACCTTCGACGTCGGGTGGTGCCTGGAGAAGTCGAGCAACGTGTGCTTCGCCCAGATCGCGACCCGCGTGGGTCCGGAGCGGCTCTACCGGGCCGCGCGGGACTTCGGGTTCGGGACCCCGACGGGAGTGGAGATCCCCGGCGAGGAGGGCGGAATCCTGAGGACCGTGGACCAGTGGTCGGTCCGGACGCTTCCGACCCTGGCGATCGGGCAGGAAGTGACCGTCACCCCTCTCCAGCTCGCTTCCGCCTACGCGGCCATCGCCAACGGCGGGGTGCTGGTGCGTCCCCGCCTGGTGCGGGCGCTCGTGGACGCGCAGGGGGACACCGTCCAGCGGTTTCCCTCCCGCCCGGTGCGGCGCGCGGTGACGCGGCGTTCGGCCGACATGGTCCTGGCCGCCCTGGGGCGCGTGGTGGACAGCGGCACGGGGCGCCTGGCGGAAATCGCGGGACAGGAAGTGGAGGGGAAGACGGGAACGTCGCAGAAGGTGGACGCTTCCACCGGAAAGTACTTCCAGGACCACTTCATGGCGTCCTTCGTGGGGATCGTCGGCTTGAAGCCCGACGCACTGGTGTGCCTGGTGGTGCTGGACGACCCCACCGCGAACGGCCACACGGGCGGACTCGCGGCGGCACCGGCCTTCGCGCGCATCGCGCGGTTCGCGCTCGAGGACCCGGCGCTGCCCTGGGGAGCCGGTTCCGTGGACGCGCCGGGAACCCTCCACGCCTGGCTGGGACAGCCGCACGGGCGGTCGGATTCCGCCCAGCAGAAGCGGATGCGCGACATCGCCGGATCGGAGGCCCCGGGATGAGGCTTTCCCGACTCCTGGACCGCGCGGGCATCGTCGCGACGTCCGGAAACGACCCCGAAATCTCCCGGGCGAGCCTGGATTCGCGGACGGCGCGGGACGGGTGCCTCTTCTGCGCGGTGCGCGGAACCGTCCGGGACGGGAACGATTGGGCCGACCAGGCCCTGGCTTCCGGGGCCGCGGCGGTCCTGACGGACAGACGGGAATTGGCGCACCTGCCGGGACGCGTCCTGGTGGACTCGGTGCCGGACGCCACGGGCCCGATCTGCCGGGTGCTCGCGGGCGAGCCCGACCGCGACATGCTCGTGCTGGCCGTCACGGGCACCAACGGCAAGACCAGCTCGTGCTACCTCGCCGAAGCGGTGTTCCGCGAAGCCGGGCTGGCGCCGGCCCTTTCCTCCACCGTGGTCCGAAGGCACCCGGGCGGGGAAAGCGCTTCGTCCATGACGACACCGGACGCGGTCGCCCTGTGGGAATTCGTCGCCGAGGCCGCCGCGGCCGGGGCGAAGTCCCTGGTGCTGGAAGTTTCCAGCCACTCCCTCCACCAGGGCCGGTTGGGCGGCATCCGCGCGAAGGCGGCGATCTTCACTAACCTGTCGCGCGACCACATGGACTACCACCACGGCATGGAGGAGTACTTCGAGGCCAAGGCGCTCCTGTTCTCCGGCCACCTGGCCCCGGACGGCATCGCGGTCGTCAACGTCGACGACCCCTGGGGACGGATCCTGGCGGGCCGCACGGGATCCCGCTGCCGGGGGGTCTCCCTCGGCGATCCGACCGCCGATTGGCGGATATTGGACCTGAGCGTCGACCTGGACGGGAATCGGTTCCGACTGGCGTCCAGGGACGGCGATCTGGAATTGGAGAGTCCCCTGGTGGGAGAGGTCTTCGCCCGGAACCTTGCGGGCGTGGCGGCTGCGGCCTTGGAGCTTGGCCTGGAACCCGAGGCCGTGCGCCGTGCGGCGAAGGACACGCGCGTGCCGGGACGATGCCAGGTGGTGCGTTCGGGCGTGTTCCGGGGAGCCGTGGACTACGCCCACACCCCCGATGCGTTGGAACGGCTCCTGGAGGGGTTGCGACCCCTGGTTTCCGGTCGGCTCGTCTGCGTGTTCGGCTGCGGCGGCGATCGCGACAAGGGCAAGCGCCCCCTGATGGGTGGAATCGCCGCGCGCATCGCCGACCTCGCCGTGGCGACCTCCGACAATCCCCGGACGGAGGACCCGGAGTCCATCCTCGACGAAGTCTGCGCCGGAATCCCGGGAGGCTCCCGGTCGATCCGGATCGCCGACCGCCGGGAGGCCATCGCCACGGCGGCGGCCCTGCTGGAGCCGGGCGACTTCCTGGTGGTGGCCGGAAAAGGACACGAGGACTACCAGGTCGTGGGAACCCGGAAGAGCCATTTCGACGATGTACAGGAATTGTCCGCCGCTCTGGCGGCCAGGGAGGGGTCGGCATGCCGGTCCTGAGATGGTCCGAACTGGTGGAATGGCTGGGAACGACCCCCCGGGGCAGGCCGATTCCGCGAGCCGACCGCAGGATCGCGGTGGGCACCGACTCCAGGACGTTCGCCAAGGGTCAGGTGTTCTGGGTGCTGAAGGGCGAGAGGTTCGACGGGCACGATTTCGTGCAGAACGCCTTCGAGAAGGGGGGGATCGCCGCCGTGGTGGAACGAAAATGGCTAGATAACAATTTCCGTCAAGTGGGCGTCTACCTGCCCGTCGACGACGTGCACGATGCCTTCCTGCGCGTTGCGGGACGGCACGCCCAACGGCACCGGATACCCAGGATCGCGATCGCGGGATCCAACGGCAAGACCACCACCAAGGAGATGGTGGCCCGGGTTCTGGAGTCGCGCGGACCGGTCCTGCGCACCGAGGGCAACCTCAACAACCGGGTGGGCGTGCCGCTCACGCTCCTGGGGATCGGAGACCGGCACCGCTCGGCCGTGGTCGAGCTGGGCACGTCCGGCCCCGGCGAGCTCGCGCCCCTCTCCCGCGCCCTGGCCCCGACCATCGCGGTGCTCACCAACATCGGGCACGAGCACATGGAGTTCTTCCAGACGCTGGAGAAGGTGCGCAAGGAGGAACTCGCGGTGACGGCCGGCCTTCGCCGGGGAGGAACGCTGGTGGTGAACGCCGACGATCCCCATCTCCAGAGGCTGCGAACGAACGCGCGGTTCAGGGTGCTCGGGTTCGGCTTGCGCAAGGGACAGGTCCGACCGGCGAATCTCGAATTCGACGGGATGGGACGGGGCTCGTTCACCATCGGGCGCACGCGTTTCCGCCTGCCGGTGCCGGGGACGCACAACGTCTACAACGCCCTGTCCGCGATCGCCGTGGGCCTGGAACTCCACGTGGCGAAGGGGGAGATCCGAGACGCACTGGAGACCTTCCAGGCGGTGCCGGGGCGGATGAACGTGTTGGAGCACAACGGCATCCGCGTCATCGACGACTGCTACAACGCCAATCCACCTTCGGTGCGTTCGGCCCTTTCCATCCTGGCCGGCATGGAGGTGCGCGGTCGCCGGATCGCGGTGCTCGGCGACATGCTGGAACTGGGCGTGGCCTCGCGCGAAATGCACGAAGCCATCGGACGCTACGCGGGGGAGATGGCCCTGGACGCGCTGTGGTGCCTGGGCCCCAAGGCCCGGGACATCGCGAAATCCGCCTTGGCTTCCGGGATGTCCCCGGACAAGGTCCGGCATTTCGCCGACAAGGAAACCCTCGAGCGCGCCGTGCTCGCGGAGGCGGAGAGCGGCGACGCCGTGCTCGTCAAGGCTTCCCACGGCCTTCGCCTGGACACCCTGGTCCATCGTCTCGTCTCGACCGAAACCGTCACACCTGGAGAGAAAGCATGACCGTTGTCTCGACCTCCGTTTCGCGCCTCCCCCGCACCGCGGTGGTGTCCGGATCCGAACTCCGTTTCGCCTGCGCCCACCTCCTGCGCAGACTCGCCGAGGGGATCCCGGCGGGACACCGACCACCGGAAGTCGTGGAGGTCCCGGGGGGGCGTCCGATCCCGGCGTCGGCGGATTTCCTGGTGGAGGCCGACGACATCCGGCCCGACCTGGAAGGATTCCCCGGCGTCCGCGCCGCCGGCGACCGCGATCTTCCCGGGTCCGCGGCGCTGGATTGGAGCTGGTCGACGAACCGACCGGTCTGGCGAGGGAGCTATCTCCGACACGGGCTGCTCATCGCGGCCGACCAGGGCAAGGCGCACGTGCTTGGGCCGGTGCGGAACCTGCGCATTCCCGGGAAACGCCATCTGGAAGCGGTACTTCCCGCGGTGGCGGCGGCCCTCAGCTGGGGTGTCGAGACCAGGACCCTTCGCGAACTCGTCTACGCCTGGACAGGTCCCTCCCACAGCCTGCAGTGGGCGGGGCTGAACCGCGGAGCCACCCTGTTCGACGACAGCGCGAGCTGCACCTCCGAGGGACTCGACCGTGCCTTGTCGGCATTCGACCAACCCGTGACGCTGGTGACGGGCGGACCCGGCTTCAACGCGGGATTCGAGCTTCTGGACGCGGTGCGGATGCGAGCCTCGCGCGTCGTGCTCCTCCCCGGAAGCCCGGAATGGATCTCGACCGCTTGGTCGCGCCTGGTGGACGTCCGCATCGCCGAGGACCTCGCGACCTCCGCCCGGCTCGCCCTGGAATGCACGGCGTCGGGCGGACAGATCCTGTTCAGCCCCGGATGCTTTCCCAAGGTGGAGGGACTGGGTGTGGGACGCAGGGGCCAGGCCTTCGCCGAGGAGTTCCTGGACGCATGAAACACGCTTCCCCAGAACAGCCGGATTGGATCCTGCTGGCCGCGGCGCTGGGACTGGTGGCCGTCGGGACCGCCATGATCTACAGCGCGTCGTCGGGCTACACGGTGATCCGGTGGAGCTGGGGAGAAGAACACGTCCTGCACGACCACCTGGTCCGGTTGGGCGTGGGGCTGGTGGCCTTCCTGGCCGCCTACCTCGTGCGCCCGTCCTGGCTGGGCACCGGTTCCAGGGTGGGCTATTGGATCGCCATCGGGCTGTTGGCGTTCACGGTGGCGTCGCGTTCTGTGGGCGCGGTGAACGGGGCCAAGAGATGGATCAGTCTGGCCATGTTCTCCCTGCAGCCGTCGGAATTCGCCAAGCTGGCGCTCATCCTGCACCTGGCCTGGGCCGCCTCCCGGAAGGACGCCCGGATGGACAGCTGGACCGGACTCGCTCCCGCACTTTGGAAGACCGCACTGATGTGCGGGCTGATCCTGCTGCAGCCCAACTTCTCCACCGCCACCGCCCTGGCCATGATCTCCTTCGCCATCCTGGTCGCGGCGGGCATGTCGTGGAAGCACATCGCCGCCATGGGCGGAGCGGCCTTCGCGGGCCTTTCGGGCATCATGGTCCTGCAACCCTACCGCATGGCTCGGGTGGCGGCGTTCCTGCACCCCGAGGACCACGCCAGGGGATCGGCCCTGCAATCGCTCCAGGCGGTGGTGGCCTTGGGGAACGGCGGGATCCTGGGCGTGGGGCTGGGCCGCGGGACGGCCAAGCTCCTGCACCTGCCCGAGCCCTACACCGACACCATCTTCGCGGTCCTGGGCGAGGAGCTGGGACTTCTGGGGACCCTTTCCATACTGGGCCTGTTCCTTCTCGTGGTCTGGCGCGGGCTGCGCACGGCCCTGCTTTCCAAGAGCCGCGAACACCGCCTGCTGGCCGTGGGTCTCTCCAGCGCCCTTGGCCTGTACGCTGCGCTGCACGCCATGGTCTGCACCCGCCTGATCCCCACCACGGGTCTCCCGATGCCGTTCTTGAGCTACGGGGGTTCCAACCTCACGTTCTCCATGATCGCGCTGGGACTGCTCGTGAACCTCTCCCGCCGCGAGACGGAATCCGGGAGCGTCGGCGAGGAAACCGGACCCGCGGAAACCCGTTCCGGAATGTCCACCACCACCGCGCGGAGGGCTGCATGGGCCTGAAGGTGGCATTGGCCTGCGGAGGAACGGGAGGGCACGTGTTTCCGGCCCTTTCCGTGGGGCGCGCCCTCCAGGAGCGGCACGACGCGGAAATCGTGGTCGTGGGTCGACCCGGCAGTCCCGAGGAGAAGTGGTCCCTGGACGCGGGCTACCGGTTTCGCGGGGTGCGGGCCGTCCCGCTGCGCCGATCCCGATGGTGGACCAACGCCAGCCTGCCCGCGTCCTTCTTGATCTCCCTTTCCGCGGCGAAGACCGCGATCCGCCAGGAGGCGCCGGGGGCCGTATTCGCGACCGGCGGCTACGTGAGCCTTCCGACCGGGTTCGCGGCGAGAATGTCGGGGATCCCTCTCCTCGTCCACGAATCCAACAGCTACCCCGGAGTCGCCAATCGGCTCCTGGCCAGGTTGGCCGATCGCGTCTTCGCCGGTTCTCCGGCCGGGGCGGCGCGACTGCACGGCGCCGAGGCGGTGGGCAATCCCGTCCGGCCCCTGGATGGAAGGAAGCGCAACGATCTGAGGGTGGCCCTTGGTTTGACGGATTCCGACAAGTATCTGGTGGTGATCGGCGGCAGCCAGGGCGCGCGGGGAGTCAACCGCATCCTGGCCTCGGAGATCCGCGCCCTGGTGGAACGGGGCTGGCGCATCCTCTGGCAGACGGGCGCCGAAGGGCTCGCGAGGGCGCGCGAAGCCGCGGAAGGGCTGCCCCAGGCCAAGGTCGAGGCCTTCGTGTCCGACGTCTACGGCGCTTTCGGTGCGGCCGACCTGGCCTTGACCCGCTCCGGCGCGAGCACCCTGGCCGAACTCGCCCTCCATGGACTGCCTTCCGTGCTCGTCCCCTTCCCGTCGGCGACGGGAAACCACCAGGAGATCAACGCGCGCGAATTCGAGTCCGCGGGTGCGGCGGCGGTGTTGACGGAATCCGGCTACTCGGTGGGGGACGCGGTCCGCGCGGTGGAACGGCTCCGGGAGCGGCGATCCTCGGCCTCCCGCGCCATGCTGTCCTTCGCGCGGCCGGATTGCGCGAACCGCATCGCCGACGCCGTGGCCGACGCAGCGCGAAGGGGGATCGGATGATTCCCCTCCACCTGTTTCCGAGACTCCACTTCACCGGGATCGGCGGCGCGGGAATGGCTCCGCTGGCCGCTTGGCACGCGACCAGGGGATTTCGCGTGACCGGGACCGATCGACAGGAATCGGACAACCTGCGGTGGCTGCGTTCCCTGGGGGTCGACGCCCGCGCGGGGCACGACCCGAAGCTCGCCGCGGCTTCCGACCTGGTGGTGCGATCCAGCGCGGTGGGCACCGACCATCCCGAGGTGGTCGCGGCCCGGGCGGCGGGGGTCCTGGTGGTCCGCCGAGCCGAAGCCCTGGGCGAGGCGACCCGCTCCTCGAGATCGCTTTGCGTCGCGGGCACCCACGGCAAGACCACCACCACGCTCATGCTGGGACGGATCCTCCGGGAGGCCGGAATGGATCCCTGCGTTCTCCCCGGCGGGGTCCCGACCGATCCCCGCGACGTCCTGCGGTCCGACGCCGCGGGACCGCTGGTGGTGGAGACCGACGAATTCGACCGGACCTTCCTGCGACTCCACCCGGACACGGCCCTGGTGACCAACCTGGAAGAAGACCACCTGGACTGCTACAGGGACCTCGCCGATCTGCGCGGGGCCTTCGAACAGTTCCTGTCACGCCTGCCCTTCCACGGCCGCGCGGTCCTCTGTGCCGACGATCCGGGCTCCCTTTCCCTGCGCCAGGCATCCCCCGTCCAGGTCCTGACGTACGGTTTTTCCGACGCCGCCGACCTGCGGGGGGTGGAAACGCCCGACGGTTTCACCGAGGTCCTTTCCGGGGGGCGTTCCGTCGCCAGGCTGGTCCTGGGGATCCCCGGACGGCACAACCGCCAAAACGCACTGGCGGCGATGGCGATGGCCTCCATCGAGGGCGTGGACCCCGCGACCGCCGCCCGATCGCTCGAGGGCTTTCGCGGCGCGCGCCGCCGGCTGGACCTAGTGGGGACCGTGTTGGGCAATCCCGTCTACGACGACTACGCCCACCACCCCACCGAAATCGAGGCCACCCTCCAGGCGCTCCGCGAGTCCTCGCCCGAGCGCCGGATCGGCCTGGTCTTCCAGCCCCACCTCTACTCGCGCACGGCCCATTTCGCGGAAGGATTCGCGCGGGCGCTGGGGCACGCGGACCTGGCCCTGGTGGCTCCGGTCTACGCGGCGCGCGAAACCCCCGACCAGGGCTCCTCCTCGGAAGCCATCGTGTCCCGCGCGTCGGTCGGTTCGGCGGTGGAGCTCGTATCGGGGCGGGAAGAGGCCGTGTCCCGCCTGCGGGCCGCCGCCAGATCCGGCGCGTGGAACCTGCTGTTCGTGGGCGCGGGCGACGTGGGCTCCTGGGCCGCAGACATGGTGGAGGCGACCCCGTGATCGGCCCATCCGTCCTGCACCGGCCGCCGTCCGGGACGCTGACACCACGGCAAGGCACCAACGCCAGGATCCAGGAGGTCACCCGCCAGTCCAACCGATCCGTCGCCCGGTCGCGGTTCGCGGCCAAGGCGAAGTCGAATTTCGTCAAGGCATTCGTCTCGATCCTCGTGGCCGCCGCGGGCGTCGCGGCGATCTCCGTCGCCTGGAAGCTCGCCACGGACCCGCGCTGGACGGGTCTTGCCGCCGTGGAAGTCCGCGGGGCGCACCGCGAAGACCCCGGAGGGGTGGCGGTGTCCTCGGGACTGGTCTGGGGGACGAGCCTGGCGCGGCAAGACCTGTCGAAGGCCCGCGACCGCCTGCTCGCCGACCCTTGGATCCTGGATGCGAAGGCCCATCGCCGGTGGCCGCACGGCGTCCGCCTGGAGATCCGGGAAAGGATTCCCGTGGCGGACCTGGGAACCGGGCGTTGGATCGCCGCCGACGGCACCGTGCTCCCCCGACGCGGCGATGCGGTCCTGCCGCACCTGCTGTCCGGGGACGTTTCCGGAGGCCGCCTGTCTCCAGCCCTGCTCGCGCCTGCCCTGGTGGCGATCGGGCGGATGGAGGCCGAGGGCTGGACGGATTTCGCCCAGGCGTGGGTCTTCCGCGACGGCAGCATCGAACTAGACGGGGGAGCGGGTTCTCCCCGGCTCCTCGTGCGTCCCGAGGATTGGAAACGCGCGCTGGCCCGGTGGGTGGCGTTGCGACGGGAGCTGGGGGATCGCGCCGCCCTCTTCTCGGAGATCGACCTGCGGCACGGGTCGTGCGTGGCCCTGCGCCGCGCGGAAGGAGGAGCGTGATGCGATCCCAGACCCAAGGCCGGATCGTGACCGGGCTCGACATCGGGACCACCAAGGTCTGCGCCATCATCGGGGAAGTCGGGAAGGACGGCCGGGTGGACATCATCGGCGTGGGAACCGAGGTCTGCACGGGACTGCGCCGAGGCGTGGTCATGAACATCCAGAAGACCGTGGAAAGCATCCGCAAGGCGGTGGAAGAAGCGGAGCTCATGAGCGGCGTGGACGTCCAGGACGTGTTCGTGGGCATCGCGGGCGCGCACATCCAGGCCAAGAACAGCCGCGGAGTGATCGCCGTGAGCCGCAAGGGAGGTGTCATCGCGCAGATGGACGTGGACCGGGTGATCGAGGCCGCCCAAGCCGTTCCGCTGCCTCCCGGCCGCAAGATGCTGCACGTGGTTCCGCAGACGTTCGTGGTCGACGAACAGCCCGGGATCCTGGACCCCGTGGGCATGACCGGAGTCCGCCTGGAAGGCGAGGTCCACATCGTGACCGGGGACGTCGCCAAGGTCCAGAGCCTGTTGCAGGCCGTGGAAGGGGCCGGGCTGCGCGTCGCGGACATCGTCCTGGAACCCCTGGCCTCCTCCATCGCGGTCCTGGACGAGGACGAGAAGGAGATGGGAGTGGCCATGGTGGACATCGGCGGGGGCACCACCGACCTGGCCCTGTTCACGGGGTCCTGCATCCGCCACACCAGTTCGCTCCCCATCGGGGGGGATCTGGTGACCACCGACGTCGCCTACGGGCTCAAGGTGCCCAAGGGGCGGGCCGAAGAGGTGAAGAAGAAGCACGGCTGCGCGATGCAGGCCCTGGTGGCGCGCGAGGAGTGCTTCGTGGTTCCCGGGGTGGGCGCGCTGGACCAGCGCGAACTCACCCGCCTGGAACTGGCGGCCATCATCGAGCCCCGCATGGTCGAGATCTACCGAGGGGTGGGCGCGGAACTGCGGGCCCTGGGCTCGCAGGTCCAGCTGGGAGCCGGAGTGGTGCTCACGGGAGGGGGCTCGCTCCTTCCCGGAGCGGCCGAACTCGCGAGCCACGTGATCGGGCTTCCGGTGCGTCTGGGCGCCCCGCGCGGCTTCGGCGGGCTGGTCGAATCCGCATCCACTCCCAAGCACGCGACCGGCGTGGGACTCGTGCTCTACGGGCGTGCCGACGCCGGCGGTTCCGGCAACCAGGCCCAGGGCGGGCCGGGGGGCGACCGCCTCAAGGACGTCTTCCAGCGCATGTCGCGCTGGGTATCCCGATACTTCTGACAAATTCCGACACATAAAGAACCCTCACGCAGAACCACCACAGGAGAACCACCATGAACTTCGAACTCGAAAGCATCCGCGAGTCGAGCCCCGCCCGCATCAAGGTCGTGGGCGTCGGGGGAGCCGGCGGCAACGCCGTCAACCGCATGATCGAGGCCGGCCTGCGCGGCGTGGAATTCATCTCCGTGAACACGGATCTTCAGGTGCTGGAACGCAACCTGGCCGACGTGAAGATCCAGATCGGGACCAACACCACCCGCGGCTTGGGCGCGGGGGCCAACCCCGACCGGGGACGCCAGTCCATGGAGGAGAGCGCCGAGGAGGTCGCCGAGCGGCTCAAGGGCGCCGACATGGTGTTCATCACCGCCGGGATGGGCGGTGGCACCGGCACCGGCGCGGCACCCGTGGTCGCGGAAATCGCCCGCGAACTGGGCATCCTCACGGTGGCCGTGGTCACAAGGCCCTTCGACTGGGAAGGAGCCGTGCGCAAGCGCAACGCCCGCCAGGGCCTGGAACTCCTGCGCGCCAGCGTGGACACCATCATCGTGATCCCCAACCAGCGGCTGCTGTCCGTGGCGGCCAAGAACATGACCATGCGCGAAGCCTTCCGCACCGCCGACGACGTGCTGTACAACGCCGCGCGCGGCATCTCCGAGATGATCCTGCGTCCGGGCGACATGAACGTGGACTTCGCGGACGTCTCCGCGATCATGCGCAATTCCGGCCAGGCCCTGATGGGATCCGGAAGCGCGAGCGGCGAGAACCGCGGACGCATGGCCGCCGAGCAGGCCCTGCACTGCCCGCTCCTGGACGCCGTGGACATCCGCGGGGCCACCGGGATGCTGGTGAACATCACCGGAGGTTCCATCCTGGCCCACGAGATCAACGAGGTCATGGAATATTTCCGCGACGCCATGGGCGAGGAAAACGAGGAGAACATCATCTTCGGATTCGGGGACGACGACGCCACTGACGAGTTCCGCGTCACCCTCATCGCCACCGGATTCGATCCGGACATGCAGAATCTGCCCCAGACCAACGGCATGCCGACGTACGCGGCCCCCTCGCAGGCATCGCAGCCCGCGCCCGCGGCATCGTGGCGCCAGCAGCCCCAAGCGCAGCCCCAGGTCCCGGCCCAACCGGGCAACACCGGTGCCTGGAGCCCGTGGCAGCAGCAGCCCGCGACCCAGGAAGGATCCGGGACCATCCGGGCCCAACGCCCTTCGGGGTCCATGCCGGTGGCCGCTCCCGCACCGCGACCCGCCGCCCGCCGCGAGCCTTCGGGGTCGCAGGTGGCGGTGGCGCCCCTTTCCCAGAACCGCCCGCGCGGGATCTTCGTGCCCGACCTGGACGACGCCATGGACGAAAACATCGACACGCCCGCCTACCTGCGCCAGCGCGGGTGATTTGACCCAGTCCCTCTACGTCCACGTTCCCTTCTGCGAGCGGAAGTGCGCCTACTGCGACTTCGCCTCGTGGGCGGACCGCGGTCGGGAGGAACCCCAGTGGCTGGATCGCATCGAGCGGGAACTGGAGCTGCGGGGGAGCCAGGCGACCGGTCCGATCCGGTCGGTGTTCTTCGGAGGCGGAACCCCTTCGGCCCTTTCCGAGGCGGGCCTGGAACGGCTGTGCCGCGCCGTGTTGGACAATTTCCGACTAGACGCCGCCGCCGAGTGGTCCATGGAGGCGAATCCCCTCTCGCTGACGCCGGGCAAGCTGGAGGTGGCCCGAGACCTTGGCGTGAACCGGATCTCGCTGGGCGTGCAGTCCTTCGAGCCCGCCCTGCTTTCCCGCATGGGCCGCGCCCACGACGCCGACCAGGCCCGGGAGGCGCTGGACCTCGTGGCCGCATCGGGCCTTCGCTGGAGCGCGGACCTCATCTTCGCGCTGCCGGGACAGACGCTGGAACAGTTCCTGTCGTCGCTGGATGCTTTGCTTTCGTGGAAGCCCTCGCACGTGTCGTTCTACGGTCTGACCTTGGAACCGGGAACCGATTTCTGGAAGGAGCACGAGGCCGGAAGGCTGTCGGAGGCACACGAGGACCTCTACGCGGACATGTATTTCCGGGGTGTCCAACGGCTGGCCGCCACCGGAATCCAACGCTACGAGGTCTCGAATTTCGCCATGCCGGGCGAGGAATGCCGCCACAACGAGGCCTACTGGGACACCGGTTCGGCATGGCTCGCCGCGGGAAACGCGGCGCACGGATACACGCCGCACCTTCGCTGGCGCAACCCCAGGGGACTTTCCGCGTGGTACGACTGGGCCGACCAGGGCTTTCCGCTGGAGGGCCTGATCGCGGAGGACTTGGACACGGAGCAGCGCTGGACCGAGGAGTGGTTCCTGGGCCTGCGGCAGGCGCGGGGCGTGGACATGGAACGGCTCGCGCGGGAATTCCCCAGGAAAATGCCTCGTGCGGCCATCGCGAGGCGTATCGCCGCCGGGCATGTGGAAGTGGTGGAAGAACGGGTCCGCCTGGTGGGCGACGGGTGGCTGGTTTTGGACGCAATCGCGGTGGAGTTGTCGGGATGAGGATTCCTGTCGGCCTTTCGCCTCGCGGCGCGGCTTTGGATGTACAAGGGCCGCCGGGCCCCTGTACCCCGGCCAAAGGGCCGACCGCGTGACCCCGGTGCGAAGCAAGCGAAGCGCGACGACCGCAGGTCCAAGCGGAGCGCCGGTGTATGTTTTCGGCCATGGCCACCGCAACGCAGATGGAACTCGATCTGGTCGTCCGGGCAGTGCTGGCGCATCTCGAAGCGGAGGCCATCATCCTTTTCGGGTCGCAAGCTCGGGGTGACAGCCATCCTGGTTCGGACATGGATCTTCTGATCGTGGCTGGGAAGGATGCGTTGGGAGGGTCTCCCGGATACGAAATCCTGGGCCGGATCTACCGGGAACTTTCCGTGCTTCCCATGGGCGTCGACCTTCTGCTCTACACGCCGCAGGAGGTCCAAGCGCGACGAAATTCCCTCAACCACGTGATCGCCCGCGCCTTGCGCGAAAGACGCCTCCTGCATGGGCATGTCTGAGGAATGGGAGTCCATCCTGGAGATGGGTCGGAAGGATCTCCGGGCTCTCGAAATCTTCGAATATTCCAAGGAACTCGCCGAGGAGATTTTCGAATTTCATGCGCAGCAGGCCTACGGAAAAGGCGTTGAAGGCTTGGATTTCACGGCTCGGCGGAGAATATCCACCGACGCATGATCTCGGGAAGTTGATTCCGATTCTCGAAAGATTGGGTGTAGACCCTGCGCCGCTATGGCCTTTGACCCGTTGGACTTCGTTCGCGGTCCAATTTCGATACGACGGATTGCCCGAAGACAGCGATCCGCTTCCACGAAGGGAAATTGTCGTCTCTTTGCAGGCCTTGTACAGTCGAGTACACGGCGATCTTCCGGGCGGAATGCAGTCGTAGGCGTCGAGAAACCGTCCAGCCGAGCGAGGCCCCGAAGGGGCCAACGCGAGCCCGGCAGAGATCGGCAGGGGTACAGGGGCCGCGGCAGGCACCTGTGCGAAGCGAGTGCAGCGCCACGGCCGAAGGCATTTTCTCCCTTGAGGAGGGTCTCGCATGCAACACATCCATGTCCTTCTTTTCGACGGGTTCACGACGTTGGATGCCATGGGCCCCACCGAGGTGTTTTCCAAGCTGGAGGGGCAGTTCTGCATCTCCTACCACTCTCGCAACGGGGGACTGGTGACCAGTTCCACTGGAGCCAGGGTGGACACCCAGCCGGTGGAGGAGGTCCTGGAAAGCGACATCCTGCTGGTGCCCGGTGGACTCGGGACGCGGGGACTGGTGGAGGATGCGCCCTTCCTGGATCTCCTGCGAGGGATTGTCGAGAAGGCGGGAACGGTCCTGAGCGTCTGCACCGGATCGGCCCTGCTGGCCCGGGCGGGGTTGCTGGATGGCCGCGAGGCGACCAGCAACAAGTTGGCGTGGGACTGGGTGGTGACGCAGGGACCAAAGGTCCGCTGGATCCGCAAGGCGCCCTGGGTCGTGGACGGCAAGTTCTGGACCTCGTCCGGGATCACCGCGGGGATCGACATGGCGCTGGGGTTCGTGGCGGACAAGATCCGACCGGAAGTCGCCCGCAAGGTCGCGGCTGCGCTCGAGCACGTCTGGAACGAGGACGGGAAGGATGATCCGTTCTGCGGGTTTCCGTCCTGACGTACGGGGACCTTTCGCTGCGCGGGGCTTTGTTGCGCCTGGCGGTGCAGCCTCGATGTACAAGGGCCGCCGGGCCCCTGTACCCCGGCCAAGGGGCCGACCGCGTGGCCCCTTGGATTCCCCGCGGACCCCCGCCGTCGTCGCGGGCGGCTCGCTTTCGCTCGCCGACTGGCTGGCGGTGTAGCTTTTCCGGCGTGAGTCCATTGGCGGGAGAGGGCGCAATTGCGGGTGCGATCCGGCAGGCGGAATCCGGTGATTTGCCGGCGATCCTGGCACTCTATGCCCAGCTCAATCCCGACGATGATCCGTTGGACCCGGCAAAGGCAGCGACTCTCTGGAACGAGATCCGTGGCAGTCGGAATCTGGTCTACTTGGTCGTGGATGGACCTTCCGGTGTCGTCGGGACCTGCAATCTTTCCATCATCCCCAACTTGACAAGATCCGGACGTCCCTTCGGGGTGATCGAGAACGTGGTCGTCGCGGATGGATTTCGAAGGCTCAAGCACGGAACGCGCCTGATGGCCGAGGCCGTCTCCATCGCCAAGGCGCACGACTGCTACAAGGTGTTGCTCCAGAGCAGCAAGAAGCGATCGGAGGCCCATATGTTCTACGAGGCGGCGGGCTTCAATCCCGACTCCAAGCAGGGCTACGAACTCCGGCTGTGACCCTACATCCAATTGAGCCAACCCAAGGACAGTCCAGCCCACTGCCCGTCGTGCTTTCGGCAGGGCGGGCGGGTTGTGGCACTGTCCATTCTGGGTGTAGGGAGCGCGGCCTGATAGCCCCAGAAGGCGGCTGGACCAGTGAAGGACTGGAATTTTCGTGAAAATGATGGAGAACCTGCCTATCCGGAAGGAAACCCGTGGCCTAAATTCCATGCTTCCGTTGTCCCTCGTTGACAGGACGGAAGGAGATCCGCAATGATGAGACCCGCCCTCGCCCACAAGCGAATTCCAGGGCATGAGGGGGAGAAGCAATCTTGACCGCTATCTTGGACAAAGCGCACCTCCTCAGACATGCGCGCAACACCTATCACGGAGCAGTCGCCTTGCAAAACGCGACGAAGCCGATACCTGCGGCCTATCTGGCCCAGATTGCCCTGGAGTGCGCGTTCAAGGCAAGAATTCTTGGGCTCTACCATTGTTCCCGCTTGAGCACCTTCAAAGACAAGCATCCGGACCTTTGGGACAAGATCTTCAAAGGGAAAAACGGGCATGATCTGGGCGGACTTTCCCAGGAAGCGGTTTGGCCGCGACTATGCATCACACTGGGGAAGGAATCGCCGTTGACAGGGAATGTTTGGAACAGGATAAAATCCAAAGAACCGGAACGTCCTTACAGCCTGCGCTACGGGATGGAAAATCTTTCCCTCCCTGAAGCACAGGAAGAGTTGGATCTTTGCGACATCGTTCTCGCGATGGTGGAGGCATGACCATGACTCGGAAAAAAGCTGGTCAGGTTCTGGAGGCTCGCGAAGAGCTGGCTCCTGCTGAGTCGGCGGTGCCCGCCATGTTCAGTCCGGCGAGTTTCTTCGACATCTTGCAAATGCAACCAATCGAAAAGAAAGCATCTTCTGAAATCGATCCTGTGAACGAGCAGAAGACTCCGATTGTGGCGTTCTATGGCTTCAAGGGTGGTGCAGGCCGCAGCACCGCATTGGGCTACGTAGCGGCACTGCTGGCTCGTCAAGGCCGCAAGATCGGGATTGTGGATTTGGATCTCGAAGCACCCGGTCTAGCGCAGCTATTCGGGTACGCATCCGATGTCGTGGAGAAGGGATCAATGGCTCTGCTGTCCGAGGCAGCCAGCCAGCCATTTCCGGGAAGCCTGGATGCAGTCAGCCAAATGTTGACTGTTCCCGAATCCCTCGGCTCCGAAGGTGGACGCATCGAGATCCTGCCGGCCGGAAGGCTCGACGAGGTCTATCTGGCGCAGCTCGAGGAGTTGGGAGTCGGTCTTTGGCATGCATATGAGCCGGAGCGCCCGAATCCGTTGCGGCGCCTGTTGGAGGAATTGTCGAGTCCGGAGCGCGATGCGCTGTTCCTGGATTGCCGGACAGGCTTCACTGCTCTATCTGCAACAGCGATGTTCCATGTTGCCGACGCGATTGTCGTCTTCCTTCCGGTGTCCGATCAGATCTGGGACGGTGTGAGGGTCATTCGTGATGCTTTCGTGAAGACGCGCAAGGCACGGGGTGCAGTTCCTACGCTGATTTTCGTGCCCAGCCTGGTTTTGCCTGGCAAGGACGGAAATCCTCGTTTGAAGCGGATGATCGAACGATTGAATGCCGAACTGCTGGATGCCCGCGAGTCAACGGATGAGGAGTCCGGCGAGTCATCCATCGTGATTTTGGAAGAGGGAATAGATCAGGACGCCAGGGTGTGGAGTGCGAACAAGATCCCCCTTCCCTTGGGTGCGGTGGGCCCGCAGGACATATTCCGTAATCTGTCACAGGTGCTTGCGGGGGCATTAGGCAAGACCGAAGACACTGGACCTGAGCGAGTCATCGAACGACGTCGCATCCTTCAGGCCTCAAACCTGTCGGAGCGCTTCGGCTACGGCGAAAACCTGTCGCTTCAAGAAATCGAGGAGACCTTAATCGATTCCGAGGATGCCCGGGCGGCTGTGGATCGTTCCATCCATCTGGTCATCGGAGCCAAGGGTGCGGGCAAGAGCTTTCTATGGAAGTACCTGACAAACCCCAGTCGCAATCGAGATCTCCTTCCGGTTCCTTTCGATGTCGAATATCTGGTGGGTTTGTCACCTCGTGCGGATTTGGCGGAAGCGCCCTTTCTAAGCAAGGATCACTTCGAGAAGATCGAGAAGGATTCCGGACTTGTAAACTCTGGAGCCCATGATGTTTTCTGGATCTACTGGTGCCTACAAGCGATTGTTCGCCATCAAGCAGACATCAAACCGGTTCTCTTGGCAAGCGTCAGGCGACCGATGCGTCCCAAGTTAGAGTCTTTCTGGGATGAGCCCGGTTACAAGACGATCATTCCGTTGCTGAAGTCCAGGGATGCCGCCTTGGAAGCAGAGGATCTGCTGAAGGCCGCAGACAAGCATCTGATGTCGGGTACACAGGGTCTGTGCCTGGTCTTTGATGGGCTGGATACTGGATTCCAGAACACCAATCCAGAGGATTGGACTCCGCGCAGGGATCGATATGTTGTCGGCCTGCTCCAATTGCTTGCCCAGTGGCGCACACGGCTTAAGAGAGTTCAGTTCAAGGTCTTTCTTCGAGAGGACATATGGTTAGCGGTCAAGATGCAGAATCGCAGCCATCTGGAGCCGATCACGCGCACCCTTCGCTTCGAGGAACGTGATCTTTGGAGACTGGTCCTAAAGGTGGTCCGACGGGATCCGGCATGCGAGGAGATGCTGAAGGATCCATCGTCCATCTCGGGAGACATCACGGAGTTGCGTCGTGCCCTTTTTCCATTGTGGGGCGAGAAGATCGAGAAGGGGAAACGCGCCTATACCGCCAATTACATACTGAATCGTATCCAGGATTCCCAGGAACGATTGTTCCCTCGCACCATCATGCAGATGGTGGAACGCAGCTGGAAGGCCGAAGCGGAATCGTCCGGTGATGTTAGAGGTGATCGCATCCTGCGCTATCCCAGTCTTCGCGCAGGGATTGAAGAGGCAAGCCGCAAGCGAGTAAAAGACCTGACTGACGAGTACCTCGAGCTTCGTGAATATCTCGAGGCGATGAAGGGTGCGAAGCCTGCATCCTCGCTGCAGGAATTTGTTGCGCATTTACAACACAACCTTTCCAAGGGCAAGAAGCAGATAATCGCCCAATTCTTGGAGACGGACATCCTTCCAAAGCTGGTTGATGTGGGTGTTTTGAACGTGATCCGTTCCCAGGACCAAAAATCGCCTGACAAGATTTTTGTGGCACGCCTGTACCGCGACGGCTTGGAATTGAAGGCCACCACGGGAATGAGCTGAGGCGCAAAGAAAGCCCCGCGCATGCGCCACGTGCCACAGCGCAACCCGTCTCGGGGAAGCACTATTCCGATCGGATGATCGGCCACCGTAGATCGCTGAGCCCCCTTGGGTTCCTGGAATTCCCACACTCACTAACGGAAAATTGCGTCGGATGAAAGAACCGGACGTCATCTCCGATCACCTCGCGGTGTAGTTTTTCCGGCATGAGTCCTTTGGCGGGGAAGGGCGCAATCGCGGGTGCGATTCGGCGGGCGGAGTCCGATGATCCATTCCGTGGGTGAGCCCCGGTGATTTTCCTGATGCACGGGTTCATCGGGTCGGGCAAAACCACGCGGGCGAAGGCGTTGGAGCGGGAGTTCGGCGCGCTTCGGTTCTCTCCGGACGAATGGATGTCCGTCTTGTTCGGGTCCGATCCACCGGCGAGTGAGTTCCCGACGCATCTGACGGATCTCCTGGTCCTGTTCGAGTCGATCTGGATCCCTGCGGCAAGATCTGGCACGCCCGTGATCCTGGACTACGGGTTTTGGACGCGGGCTTCGCGATCCCGGATGGAGGAACGGCTGGCGGAGTTGGGACTGCCTTTCACTTGGGTGGTCCTGGACACATCCATCGAGGAGTGCCGAGCCAGAAACCAAGCCCGCCAGGGCAGCGCCAAAAGCGACCTGAACATCACGGACGTCACGTTCGACCATTTTCTCCAGCAGTTCGAGCCGATGGAATCGCGATTGCTGTGAACCGTTGGCCGCGACAGGCTGACGGCGTTCGTAACCCAACCAGGAACCAACCCCGCCGAGCGAGGCCCCGAAAGGGGCCAATGCGAGCCCGGCAGAAACCGGCAGGGGTCCAGGGGGTGAAGCTATTCGGAGGGCGTCCAGGCTGGCCATCGGCCCATGCGGGCCGATGGAGAAACACGGAAGGGACGCCCGGAGAGTCTGAACCCCCTGGCGCTCAGGATTCCAAAGGAGCCGAGCGCACGGCTCCTTTGGCCGCCGGGTACAGGGGCCGCGGCTGGCCCCTGTAAACCAAGCGCAGCGCAATGGCCGAAGGCCCAAGCCGCCTGGCGCTACCGCGCCGCGACCGCCCTCAGCCCCTTGATCTCCGTCGCCCGGAACATGCCCCCGGCGTAAAGACTGTCGCCCACCTTGAGGGAGTCCACCATGTCGGCGTCCTTGGAGAAGAGGACCTTGCCCGCGGAGTCCAGGGCCACGAGCTGGAAGAAGGTTCCGTCGGGCAGGGGATGCCTTTCCGTTCCCGAAACCTGCAGGTTGATGCGGAACTCGCCCTTGTGGAAGTCGGGAACCCCGATGGAACCGTGGCCGAACACCACCGGGATGCTGTCGGTGCAGGGACCCAACGCCACCGGCAGTCGGTGGTACTTGCCGCCCAGGATCCGGTTGATCCGGTCGGTGGCCGAGTCGATGATGGCCGACTCCTCCTGGCCCAGCTTCACCATCTCCGATAGGTCCTTGGAGGCTTCGCGCCGGGCGGCGTTGTCGGCCAGGTCCATTTCCGCCTGGGTCCCGATCTCCAGGATCCGGTCCACCGGGGTTCCCGTCTCCACGCCCTTGCAGCCGGTCACGACCAGCAGGGCCGTCAAGGTCAATCCGATCTTGCGCATTGGGTCCCGTCCCTTGTTCGGTGAATCCGGTGAACACGGAAAATGGTAGTGATTCCAATGGGGGGAATGGGCGACCAACCGACAGGGGCCAAACGGACGCCGAAGCGGTAGAGTGGACGGGTGGTACCTCGGGCGAGGATCTCTCCGGGCCGACCACGTGCGGAAGGATCCGTGTCGGAGAATTCGAAAAACACGCCTGTAGAGACGTCCAGTTTCCCCTGGCGGCACATGATCCCAGGGTATTCCGGCGGTCGTGACGATCCCGGTCTTTGCCAGAGCGCCCAAAATTGGGCACTATGGGTGCTCCAGTGATCCGACAGGAATCCTACTACTGCAAGCAATGCGGGAAGGAGCTTCCCCCGGAGGGGGTGTACTGCAAGCATTGCGGTCTGCCCCTGGGCGGGACGTTCCGGGAAGAGACGGGGGAGCGCCGCCGCGGGCGCAATCCCGTGCTGCTGTCCGGTGCCGAGCGGTACTCCGCCATCGAACGGCTCTGGACCTCCGACCACGCCACCGTGGACCTCGCCCGCGACCTGCGCCTGGGACGCCAGGTCCTCATCCGGAGGCCGGGCAGGGGCATCCTCACGAGCCAGGATGGACTCTCCGCCTTCCTGCGCGCCTTGCGGACCTCCGCGCGGTTGCGGCATCCCGGCATCGCGGCGGTGTTCGAGGAGGGATCGGACAAGGATGGACCCTACGCCGTGATCGAGTACGTGGAAGGGCGCAGCCTGCGCGACCGACTGGTCGCCGAAGGGCGCATCGGACTCCAGGAGGTCCTGCGCCTGGGAGTGGATCTCGCGGACGCCCTGATGTACGCCCACCAGCAGGGCGTGGTGCACGGGAACCTCACCACGGCCCGCGTCATGCTGGACACGCAGTGCAGGCCGCGACTGCATTCCTTCGTGCGCATCGAGATTCCCGAGTTGCCGCTGCGGCACACCGAATTCGACGCCCCCGACCTGCAGCCCCTGACCCCCCAGATCTCGGACGACATCTTCAGCCTGGGCATGCTCCTGCGCGCGTGCCTTCTGGGACATACGGGACCGGCGGACGATCCCGCCATACCCGTCTCCTTGCGGGAGATCCTCTCCGGAGCGCTCGCCGCTTCCCATTCCGACCGTTGGCGTTCCATGGAGGAGATGCGCGACGCCTTGGCCGCCGTGGGCGGGCGGCGCACCAGGGCGCGCGACGGGAGGTGCCCCGAATGCGGCGTCTTCGCGGCCGAGGACAACCCCTACTGCGGCAACTGCGGGTCCGACCTGCGCGACCTCTTCCGCACCTGCGACGCCTGCGGGAACCGCCAGCACCAGCGCCATGGGATGTGCGGGTGCTGCGGTGCCAACCTGGACGACCAGGGGAAGCTCGCCTTGGAGCAGGTGTTCCTGGCACTCCTGGCGGGAAGCTGGGATTCGGTGGCGCGCGAGATCCAGCGGTTGCGCCTCCTCGGATCGGAATTCGAGGCACAGGACGCAGAGCACGGAGCCGGAGTCCTCCTGAAGGTCAGCCACCTCCTGGAGGAGACCTGGCGCCAGGGCAGATGGGAGACGGTCCAGATCGCCCTGCCCCTGGTGGGCGAGGTGTCGCGCGCGCTGGGCATCCTCACGCCCGCCGTGTACAAACGCCTGGCCGAGAACCTGGGCGCCTGCACGCGCCTGGTGGCCGAGGCCGCCGAACTCGCCCGGGAACGGAAATTGTCATCGGCGCAGGACCGGGTGCGCAGGTGCCGGGAGCTGGCCCCCCTGCTTCCGGCCTCCGCGGAGGATGTCGCATCCTGGATCGAGGCCATGGTGGTCTGGTTCGAGGAACGGCTGGCCGAGGCCAGGGTCCTGGCCGAGCAGGACAACATCGGCGAGGCCCGCGACCGCGTCAAGCTCGCGCTCGAACACATCCACAGGGAAGATCCGCTCGCGGCCCGCGCCCAGGGCGTGTTCGTCAAGACCAAGAGATCCATCCAGGAGGCCGCGGCGTGAAAATGGTCTGCCCGTTCTGCCATCGCCGGATCGACGGCGATTCCGTGTACTGCATGTTCTGCGGGGAGCGGGTGTCCGGTTCGCTCCAGCAGCTCGCGAACGCGGAACCGCGCCAGGCGCCGGAACTTCCGCCCGTCCCCCCCAAGCCGCGCAACGCCGACCGGTACAAGGACCTGGTCATGATCGGCAAGGGCGGCATGGGCGAGGTGTGGTCGGCGCGCGACAGCCGACTGAACCGCAAGGTGGCCATCAAACGGATCCTGTCCAAGTACATGAAGAGCACCACGGTGCTGCACCGGTTCCTCCGCGAGGCGCGCGCCATCGCCCAGCTTTCGCACTACAACATCGTGCAGATCTACGAGCTGGAGCAGGACGAGACGGGCATCTACATCGTGATGGAATACGTGGACGGGATCTCGGTCCTGGAGCGGCTTCGCCAGAAGGGTCCCTACACGGTGGCGGAGATCGTGCCCATCCTGTCCCAGATCTGCGACGCCCTGGCGCTGGCCCACGACCGGGGCATCATCCACCGCGACATCAAGCCGGCCAACATCCTCCTCACCCTGGG